>JBDRCJ010000075.1:0-13992 GCA_043821805.1 Patescibacteria group bacterium | reverse complement strand
CAGTAAAAACATTTTTTTGAAAGGAGGGTAGGGAAATGGCAACAATAGCGGTAATAAATCATGAAGGTAAATATTATCCGTTAATTCGAATGGGTGAAGTTAAAATTCCAGTTGGCGATAAATTAATTTTTGAACTAACTATCTATGAAAAAAATACTCCGGATATGATGGAGAAACTAATCGATTATGCCGAAGATTTAGCACGAAAAAAGTTTAAGATTAAAGTTGAATATCTGCAATAGGGAGGAATAATTGGAAGAAAACAATATCAAAAAAGTCGGTTGATTTTTAGCCGGCTTTTAAAATTGTTGATTTATTACTAAAATGGTATTATAAAAACACTAATATGTTTATAAATTCAGAGAAAATTGGTTTAAGCTTCATAAAGATTTTTGCCCTAGAATTTTTAACTCTAGTAGCGATTAGTGTTGCTTTATATATTATATAGACCTTTCTATAAATTTATGCCAGAGCTACCTGAAGTAGAAACAATTAAAAATGATTTAAATAAAAAGATTTTAAGAAAAAAAATTATTGACCTTAAAATATTAAACAAAAAGAGCGTAAAGCCGAATCTTAATTTTTTTTCTAAAACTTTAATCAATTTATCAATAACTAAAATAGACCGAATAGGAAAATTATTAATTTTTTATTTATCAGACAGAAAGCATTTTTTATTAATACATTTAAAAATGACTGGTCAGCTTATTTATTTACCTCACCCCTGCCTGCGCCTGCCTGCGCAGGCAGGCGCAGACAGGCTTGCTAAGGAGAGGGAATTAAATAGCATTATAGCTGGTGGGCATTTTTTAGAAGGAAAGCAAAAAATTACCGGAATAGGGGAAAGTTTGCCAAGTAAACATACGCGCATTATTTTTTATTTTAAAGATAAATCAATATTATATTTTAATGATTTAAGAAAATTCGGCTATGCCAGAATTGTAAACGAGAAAGAACTAGTTAACTTAAAAAAGGAATTCGGGATTGAACCTTTAAATAAAAATTTTACTTTAGATAGTTTTAAAAAAATTATTCAAGGAAAAAAAACTAATATTAAGGCAGTGCTTTTAAACCAAAAATTTATTGCCGGAATTGGTAATATTTACGCGGATGAAATATTATTTGCGGCCGGAATTAAACCTGCTAGGCAGGCAAATAAATTAAAAAAGAGTGAAATAGAAAAAATTTTTAAGGCGACCAATTCAATGATAAAAAAAGCCATAAAGCATCGAGGAACAACTTTTAGAAATTTCCTTGATTCTAGTGGTAAAAGAGGTAATTTTAGCGATTTTTTACAGGTTTACGGAAGAGCCGGTGAAAGGTGCAAAAAATGCCGGCAGGGGACAGTAAAAAAAATAAAATTAGCTGGCCGAGGAACCCATTATTGCCCTGTTTGCCAAACGTAATTGACTTTTTTTAGCTAATATTTTATTATATAAACATAAATAATTAAATAAACTCTAAAAACAGGCTTTTTAAAATAGTCTGTTTTTAAGTTATTCATATTAGTATGTCGCAAGATAATATGATAAAATTAGAGTGTAAAGAGTGCAAACGAATTAACTATTTTTCGCGAAAAAATAAAAAAACTTTAAAAGGAAGATTAGAATTAAAAAAGTACTGCAAGCATTGCAAACAGCATACGGCACATAAGGAAACGAAGTAAACGAGAGATTTTTGGGTCCGCCAGCTGGCGGATGGGATTTTTGAGATTATTGATACTTGAGATTATGAGTAGACATAAATTTTGAATTTTTAGTTATGTTTTACGTGCTATAAGTTATGAGACGTAATTATGAGAAAATTTATTTTTAAAAATTTTAAAGTTTTATATTTGGTAGTATTATTTTTTGTACTTACTGGCTGTCAAGGAAGCATAAGTGATAATTTAGAGCTGATTGATAAAAAAATAGGCGATCAGCTTAATAAGATTGAAGATTGCCAAGAGGATGACGGGGTGTGCGGCCTGCCTGATTTAAGCGAGGAAAATAATGATCAAAATAATAAAAATATATCAGCGGATTTAACCGATGAGCTGAAAGAAAAAATTGAAAAATGGATAATCGAAAATAATTTAAATCGCTACGCAGATTCGATAGACACGGTTTATATCGGCGGTACGCCGTTATTTAATGAAGCGACTGGTGCCAGCCTTGACCGCTTTGATTATATTTTAAATAACCATCCAGATTTATTGGATGAATTAAATTAAATATATGGATAAAAACTTTATTTCAAAAGCATTTTTCTTTTTTTTAATTATTTTTACCGTTTACGCATGTTATTTACTCTTTAAGCCGTTTTTAATTGAAATTTTTGCCGCCACGATATTAGTTTCAATTTTTTACAAGCCTTATCTTTGGCTGGTAAAAAAATTGGGCCAAAAGCGGAATTTAGCGGCTTTAATGATGTGCATTCTGATCGCTTTAATCGTTATTATTCCAATAACAAATTTTATCGTTTATGCCGCCCATAAATCCGTGTCGGCTTACTCTGACATTATTAGAGTTGTAAATCGGGAAAATATTGACGGAATTTTAAATAATGAATTATTAAAAAGAGTAAATATCACTAGTTCAATAGGCTTAGATAATAGCAGTATTAGGGGTTTTGTTATTGATCTAGCCAAAAAGTTAAATAATTGGTTTGTTAGCGGAGCGGCAAGTTTAGTCAAGGGAACAACTAGTTTTTTAATTTCTTTAATAATTATATTTTTTATCATGTTTTTCTTTTTTGTGGACGGTAAAAAAATGCTCGACCGCTTAATGTACTGGACGCCGCTGCCGAATAAATATGATAAAGAAATATTTAAAAAGTTTCGGGACGTAAGCTATTCGACTGTTGTGTCTACTTTCGCAACTGCTCTGGCTCAAGGCATAATCGGCGCGATTGGGTTTATGATCGTTGGCTTGCCGGCTTTTTTCGCCGGTGTAGCGATTGGTTTTTTATCACTACTGCCCTATGTCGGATCGGCTTTCGTTTGGCTGCCAGCCGGAGTTTATTTATTATTTATCGGGAAAATATGGCAGGGAATATTTTTACTGCTTTGGGGTGGAGCGATTGTCAGCACGATTGATAATGTAATTCGAGCTTATATTATTAAAGGTAAAGCGCAAGTTCATCCAATATTTATTATTCTTTCAATCTTCGGCGGGATTGCCTTATTCGGATTTTGGGGTGTTATTATCGGTCCGCTGATTATTTCTTTAGCGATAACTGTGATGCATATATATGAGCTGGAGTATGGGAAAGTGCTGGAGAAGTAGATTTTGAATTAAGAATAAAGAATGATGAATTATGAATATGAGATAGGGAATTAGGGATGAGGGTTAAGGGATCTTTGGGTCCGCCATCCGCCAACTGGTCGGAGGCGGATGGGATTGTTAAGATACTACGAGTTACGGGTCGGTGTGTGTTCCTTGTTTTATGTTCTATGTTTTTTGCTCATTGTTTTGTTTTTATGCGGGCGTGGTGTTAATGGTAGCACAACGGTTTCCAAAACCGTTTGTCCGGGTTCGAATCCTGGCGCCCGTGCAAATTTAAAAATACAGCTAACGTTAGCTGTATTATTTTGATTGAAAGGTTGCGGAATTGAATTGAAAAGATTATAATAAGAATAAACAAGAAATTAATTAGATAGTATTTATGAAAAAAGGGTTATTAGCAATTAACAAGGTTTTTACCTATTTTTTGTCTGTTTTGTTAATATTTTTATCATTTTTGGTTTATCTAATGTTTGTTGTGCCAAAGGTATTATGGCTTGGTAATATGTCAGGCAGTAATTTTAATGATAATTTTGGCAGCGGTCTGGTAAATTTTTTTGACTTTAACTATATAACATTTTTCTTGATGCCGTTCTTGCCGATATTGGGAGCGATGTTGCTTTCGTCATTGTTTGTTTGGATTTTTTACCGCCATGACAAGCAAGCTGGAAAAGCGGGATTTATAAATACCGTGTTAACTGTTCTTTTGGCTTTTGTAATTTTTTACCTCCCAATGAAGGCTTCATTAATGGACCATGACATCAGATATTTACGGCAACAACAGATTGACGAAATCTATACCGATAACATGATTAAGGTCACTCCCAGACTTGATAAAGAAGTGCAGAAAATATACCAGTCACTTTATTATGAAGGTATCCTGGAGTGGAGGGAAAATCCAGTTGCTGTGGCAGACTATGAACTTGAGAAAGGGGATTTAAAGTCTTTAAGCATGGGAGCTTTTGATAAGCTGACTTTAATCGCAACCAGTAGTGATGAAGATACTGGTTTTTCTCAGGCTACGGTGCTTCTGGAAAACAAAAAAATCAGTGCGGAAATTTACCTTGCTTCTTATTGGGATTCGGACGGACAGGTTTGGACGGTGCGTGGCTATAAAGAAATAGAACAAAATAAATATGATAACAAGGATTTGGGGGTTAGTTTTCCATATTTAGAAGATTTCTCTATTGAAGAAATTGACCCACAAAGTCATATTACGCTTACCCCGCTGAATTTGGATGAACGAAATCAACATCCAGAAGGCAGAATATTCTCATCACTCAGAATAGAAAAAATCTCTCATGAAGAATACAAGAGATTATTGAATGATTTTGAACAAAAAGCAAACGATAAGGAGATGTATCCCATCTATTCACAGCACGATATACTTGTAGATGAAAAGCCAGCGGTACTAATTAAGATTAGCGACCCCTTTTCGGGTGGCATAGGTAATAATATATACGTAGAGAATCAAGATAACATTATTAACATTTTTTATTTTTCTGATACGCCGTTCAAAAAAATATATAAAGATATTGTTGACGATATTATTTTGTATTAAATTATTTTAGATATGAAAAAAGTTATAAAAATAAGTTTTGTGGTGATAGGTATTATGTTGGGATGTTTGGTTTTGTCATTTGTATTTTGGAGTGGGTGTGAAAAAAACTTTGCAACTTATCCCGAAAAAGGATATTGTGAATTTGATTTGAAGTCATGTGAGGGTATTTTTGGGTGCAAGAAACACGATAATGTTCAGGTGCCATGTGGAAGTGTTTCAACTCTATGTGGCGAAAAGGTATTTTGTGATTGTGGAACATCTACTATAGAAAATTTAACATCAAGTAATTTTAGCAATGTCCAAATTGAAAAAGCTATTAATAACTATCTTTTAACTGAAAAACGATTTAGTTGGAAAAATAGAGATGACTGCCATAATTTTTGTGTTATTGAAAATTTAAAACCCGATAAAGAATTATTCCCATTGTATGTTTGGGCATATTGCGGTGAATATATTATTGAAAACAGAGAATTAAAAACAATAAGCGGTTCATCTGGGCCAGTTAAAATAGATTATCCTAATGAATTATCATATTACAATATAAGTAAATTTTCCTATGAAGCCCCAGGAGATGGTTCAAATTATTCAAAAGATATTAAAACAATATTCCCAGAAGATGTTCAACAAAAAATATTTGATTATGATGTAGACAATTTAATTGTAAAAGCCGAGAATTATGCTTTTACCAATATTTCAAATTGGAACGACATAAAAAAAGGTATCGCAGAGTGTGAAATAGAGTCGGTTATGCAAACCCATGCCCTAGAAGTAACAGTTACTTTTAAGGACGGAAGAGAAATAACAGCACGAGAACCTAAAATAGACGATATATTTGAAGTGATAGATGCGCATAAAGAGAAGTGTGGTGAGATTTTAACGGGGACAGAGTAATGATTATTTGTTTAATAATTTTAATCAATATTGGGGCAGTTTAACCTCCGCTCTACTTAACACAGGCAACACAACCACATCATTAGTCTTCTCAAAATACTTTCGAACTGACAGGCAACATCCGTGCAGATAAAACCGACTTAAATTAGGTTAGTTTTTTAATAAGGGAATATGGAAATCGAAATTTTGTGAAGTTTTTGCTATAATTATATAACGATAAATTATTTTATTTTTTAACTAAAAAGAGGAGGATGAGAAATGAGAAAAATTAGAATAATATTTTTTATTTTGTTCTTACTATCACTAATGTTTGCTTCGACGCTGGCCTCATCCGCTGATGAAGGGGTACTAGATGGATTTAAGTTTTACAAGATCAAAGAAGGAGATTTATTATCGAAGATTGCTCCATTTGATCATTGGAGTATTATACAAAAAGTGAACAGAATAGATGAAAGACATCTTGTCCCTGGGAAAATAATTTATATACCTGTTGACCTCGATATAGCTAGCGGGTATATTCCGCTTGAAGAAATTAATTATGATGTGATTAATGACCCAAGGGCGATTGTATTTTTTATTGACTCTCAATTTTTCGGTGCCTATGAGCATGGGAAATTAATTTATTGGGGACCAATTTCTTCGGGGCGAAAAGGCCATGAAACTCCAAGAGGTGATTTCTTTGCTCTTTGGAAAAGCAAAAACTATTTTTCTAAGAAATATCAAGTACCAATGCCCTATGCTGTTAATATACTTTCTTATGGGATTTTTTTTCACGAACAAGCCATGCCTGGGAAACCTGACTCGCATGGATGCATTAGGATGTTGCGGCTTGACGCAAAGCAAATTTTTACATGGATTCAAAAAAATGACAGAGTGCTAATTCGCTAAATTTGCATACTATGGGGTAGTAAAAAACTACCCCATATTATTTTGACGATAATGATTTTTTTCTTATGTTAATGGTATCTATTATACCTTAAAAACAGAAAATATTTTTCCGGGTATCTATGACCGTGATGCTACGCCCAATCTTCTGCCGAAAGCTACCTGGCTCGGTCTGAAAAGCGTTGTCACTGACCGATCGGACGGCGGAGTAGATATCCGGGTCTATCTTGACGAAAACCAAAGCGGCAATTGGAGACTAATCTCTGAAGCAGTTGATGACGGCCAGTCATACGGCGGGGCGGTTCTAGAACAAGCCGGTCTAGCCGGAATTAGGACTGATTTTATGGACGTAGAATTTGACGACTATAAAATTTCAGAGATAAAAATATCTTTTTAAATTCTTTGACAAATTTTTTTATAAAATGCAAAATAAAAAGATGCCCGATATTATAAATCGGGCATCTTTTTATTTAAGGCTTGTTAAGCCTAATTTTAGTTATCTCGTTGCGCCGCTATAAGAGATCGCTCTAACAGCGTCCCAATCAGTCGCTGAAGTAGGATTATAACCGTAAATATTCTTAAATATTTTAATACCGGCTTTTTCACTGTTTAAATTCCGATCAGCCGGCCTAAGGCCATATGTCATAACGGTTACGGCCGCATCATCATTGGCATTAGCTCTATTCGGGTTTCTTAAATAGATTTTCTTAAAGGTAGCAGTAGCTTTATTTTCAGCGCTTGTACTAGTTTCACCTGGCCAGCGGCCGTTAGCTATTTTAATAACATCATTCCATTCAGAAGAAGTAGTTGGTAATTTTCCAAACGCCGCCCGGTAGCTATTTACTACTCCAGCTCTTTCGCCCGCACCTAAAGTTTTTGTTGATTTAGTGCCGTAGGTAACAAAGTTAACAATCGTATTTCTGACTTGCGCGGTTACTCCAGAACCGGCTACTACTTTAGCTACTATTGATTCATTATAGTTTGCTTCTGATGCAGAATTACGCGCTACACCCATTTCTGAAGTAACTTGATTAACATTACCTCCGGCAACAGTTTCGGCGTCAGTTGTCATTTGCTCAAGTGTTACTTTACCTTGTGAATCAGTCGCTGGTACTCCAGGTGTAGATGAGACTGTTGCTGTCGGAGTTTTTGCAGGAGTAGGGGTCTTAGCTGGTGTTTCAGCAGGAGTTTCAGAAGTAGGTTCAGTGCTTAAACTGCCTGAAGAACTGCCGCTTGGTGAATTCGATGTACCTGATGTTGAATTATCACAAGTAGTTGTTAAAGGAGTTATTGTTAAAGTTGTTCCAGCTGCAAAAGTGCTAGGGGCAGTATTAAAAGTGTATTGAGAATAGCTTGACTCGCAAGTATATGATCCCTCATATAAACTTGTGCTTCTAGTCATATTTCTTCGGTTATTTGAGCGAAACCTAAAATGGCTGCCAGCAGAAAGGGTAAAAGTAATAGAGCCTGTATCAACTTGGATTTGGTCTACTACCGAGTTTGCTAGAATAGTAAAATCAAGATCGCTACTGCTTACTGTTATAGTTATAGTAGTGTCTTCGCTAAAAGTAGTTTCGTTAGCTGCTAGGACCGGGGTTAAGGGAACAAAAGTAGCCACAACGAGTAACGTAATTACAGTTTTTGCAATAATTTTTCTCATAAGCTTTTTATTTAGCCATAAAAATATTTTTTTATAGCTAAAGGGCTTATTAATTAAATAAACATTAAAGGCTACTTAAATTTAGAAGCAACTTTCGGTACTAGTTGACCAAGCCTGTCCATTAACACATCCGCTTATACACGGATAATAAAACAAACTAGTGCCATCTGGAGTGGTCATTCTAAAGCAAGGCATACCGAAATCAATCGTAGAAGTCCCGGAAGTAGCATCATAAACGCTTAAATTAGCGGTTGGAGAACTGGAAGCAATACCAATTCTTTTATTCGTCGCATCAATAAAGAAGGCATCAGCTGCCCCACTTTCGCCAACCCTCATGTCGCCATTTACTTCTAGCGGATAGGCTGGAGTACCAGTAGCTACACCAAGATAGTCATTTCCCGCGTCTACGAATAACATATTGGCATTATTATCACTTTCAACCCTAAAATCTTTATCGGCAGAATCTTCGTTAAATGTAAAGGTGCCGCCGTTTACTGATACATTGCCGTATAGAGTAGTAACGCCGGTGACATCTAAAGTAGAAGAGGCAAATACTCCACCGCTGGCATTAAGGGAGAATAAATGTCCGCCAGAGGCATTTAACGCCTGCATAATGTTTGCAGTTTGTCCGCTATTTTTCATTAAAGTAAGCGCAATCGCATCAGTAGTAGAAGCTTCTAGTGTCATGACTGAAAAGCCTTGCTGGGTAGTCGTACCAACCGTTAGATAATAATCTAAATCAGATGGTTGTAAGCGAGGTGCGCTTAAAGTCCAACCGCTAGTACTAGTTCCGACCACATGCCAGGCACCACCATCATACATTTTAATTACCTTACTACCTGAATCATAATATATCATACCTTCAGTTCCTGAAATATCACTAGCAGATGACCCCAAAACTAAGCCCTTGCCAGCAGCAACCGTGGCAGTGTCATAGAAGGTTGCTCCGCTTGTAAACAACGCCGTGGTTGAAGCTTGTAATGTGCCGGTAAATAAATTTACATCGGTGGCAGCGTCTCCAAAAGTGGAATTGCCGCTTACGGTTAAGGTACCGCCAGTTGTAATATTTGTACTGATAGTAGTGGTGGCGCCGACTAGACTAGTGACAGCAAAAGCCGCTACGAATGAAGTAATAAGTATTTGGGGTACAAATTTTAACTTTAAAAATTTTTTCATAATTTCTCAATGAATTCTTATTATTGATAACATTCGACTTTATCAAGTTATCAAAAAAGAATTTTAATTAGGTTGTTTTACAGATTAATTATTAAATTAATAATTTAGGCCTAAAAAATTATTAATCCATTTTATAATTAATGAGGAATTTTTAGATTTTTTTCACATTTTTTTATGTGGATCGACCTTTTAAAATCTTAAATTCTTAATTCCTCTATTTTTTTTAAGATTGCTTAATAATTAAATTTTGATAATTAATAATTGTAAACTTGCGAAGCTATTCGCATTAAATTTGACTGCATTGATTTTAAGGTTTTTTCTGTGTTAGTAAAAGTATTTTCTAAGTTAGTAGTTTTATTATTTATTTCTTTAATTAATAATTCGTTGTTTTTATTTTCAAAAAAAATAATAGTAACCATTATAAATTGAATTACTATTATTAATAATAAAAATAAATAACTAATTTTTGCCTTAATTATTTTAGCAAAAATTTTATTAAAATTTGTTATTATAATCATTTTAATATTAAATTTTCTAAGCATGGGAATACGCTTAAAATGCTTGTGGATAACTTAATATTATTATAACATAAATTAAAGAAAAGTTAAAATAAAAAAGCTTATTTTAATAATAAACTTTTTTAAAAACCAAAAATATTTATTTTTTAGGCGGCCATAGATCAATAAATTGGCCTAAGCCAAATTGATAAAATTTATTTTTTAATTTTTTATTAGAATGAAGAAAAATTATTAAAGAGGTAAAATCAATTAAATAACGATTTTTAATAATTTTAAATAATATTAAATTCATTTTTAGAGCTCGCCTAATAGTTTTAGTAGTAACACCGCCAAATTTAGCTGCTTCAGAAACAGAAACCCACAGTGAATTTTTTATATTATTAAATTCTGAAAATATATTTTTTTTTACACTAATTATACTTTTATTCATATTTTTAAGTCTACATTATTGTAGACTTAAGTATGTAAATATACTTATTTTAGCTAATATTTAGATTTAAGTCTACGTTAATCTAGACTTAAATAATTTTAATTTTTTTAAATATTACTTTTAAGTCTACGTTGTATTAGACTTAAATAAATACTTATATATAGTTTTTCATATAATTATAAATAAATCAAGATATGTACAAAAAATAAATAGAATAATAATTAATTCACGAATACTCTATTTTATCAACTTATAATAAATACAAATTAAATATCTACAATTTAGAAAAACGTTTGCTATATAGTTTAATTTATGTTATATTTTAAAAGTTAGAAGACTTTATTTATTTACCTATAAAATTGTAAATAATTATTAATAACTGTTATTTTTGATTTTTTTATTTAATATTAGCCTTTTTATAATAAAAAAGGTATTTTGTTTTACTTGTAATATTTTTTAAATATTAATATGTAATAATTTTAAGTAATTTTCGTATTACTAAATAAGATTTAAATGGACTTAAAGAAAAAAGATAAAATACTATATAATTATAGACAGCCAGGCCGTCAAGATAAAAAAATACTTGCAAAATTAAAGAGAAAAGACCAGGAAGCTTATTTAAAAGCATATGACTTATACGTTGATCAGATTTATCGTTTTGTTTATTTTAAAATAAGTAATTCTGAAGAAGCAGAAGATATTACTTCCTTGGTTTTTTTAAAGACTTGGAACTATATTAATGAGAATAAACTAGATGATGTAAAAACTCTAAAGGCTCTGATTTATACTATTGCCCGAACGTCTGTGATAGATTATTATCGACAGAATGCTCAGGATAATTTAAAAATACATATTGATAATATTGAAATGCCGATAGACTTACCTGACACTAGGCAGGATGTCCATAAAAAAGTAGAAATAAAATCAGATATAAAAATTATTGAAAATACTTTGAATAAACTAAAAGATGAATATCGAGAAATAATAATTTTAAAATATATAGAAGAGTTATCAATTGAAGAAATCGCTGACATTATCCAGAAATCAAAAAACAATGTCAGAGTATTAACTCATCGAGCAATAAAAGCCTTAAAAGAACTTATTGAAGAAGAAAGGAATTTTAAATAATTTTTATTACTCTATATTATGGGAGAGAAAGACTTCTTAAAAAAATTGCAAAGCTTAAAAACAATCCAACCCGGCCTTTCTTGGAAAGAAAGAAATCGGGAGATTTTAGCTAGCCAAATTTATAGCAATATCCAAAAGAAATACAATATTAAAATTTTAGCTTTACCGAAAAATTTTTTTCATTTTATTTCCCAGCCCGCCTGGGCAGTTATATTTATTTGCTTAGCTGTTTTTGGCGGAAGTTTTATTAGCGTTAAAGTTGCTCAAACAACTATGCCGGGAGATTCTATGTTTATCGCACGGGTAATTAGCGAAAAAGCGCAATTAGCGATTACTTTTAACGAAGAAGCCAAAGCTAAGTTAGGTTTAAAATTTGCTAATAACCATGCTAAAGAAATTTCTAAAATATTATCAAATACTGATTTAACTAGCGAAAAAAATATTGCTAAAGCAGAAAAGCTAACCATAGATTTTAAGAAAGAAATAAATTCAGTTAAGTCAAAACTAAAAGAAATAAACCAGAACCAGAATTCTGAGCTCGGCACTAACCAGGAAGCAGGAAGTGAAAATTCAGAAGTTTTTAGCGCTAATTTAAAAAAAGAAGATAATGGTATGCAGGTTTCAGAAGTTGAAATAAAAGAATCTGAAATAGATAATCAAACAACTGAAGTTAAAGAAAATATTGAAACTGGACTAAATACATCTCTTGAGGCAGGGGAAGAGATATCAACTACTACTAATGATAGCTCTGTAAAAATTAATGAATCGCTTGAAGAAGCCCACCGGATACTTGAAGATGCGGAGAAATTATTTAATGAAAAAGACTATAATGGAACCGTTAACCAGCTGGAAAAAGTTGATGCTTTAGTTGAAGGAACTAGCCAAGCAGGAGAAGTAAAAGGAGTGAGCGAAGGTGAAAATTTAGATAATATTACTGGAGATTTAAGTAGTGATGAAGCTACGAGTACTAAGGAGTAAGTTGCGCATCTCATATATTTATCAATCATATTAATCTTATAAATCTTTGTCCATTATAAACTAATAAACACTAATTAACACTAACGAACACTAATTACGGGCAAAGATTAATAAGATTTATAAGATGGTTAATTTCCAATTTTTAATATATTCAACATTCATATTTTACACTAGCGTAGATTAATTAGTAGCAAAATATTTTGTTATTAAAAATATCCACGCTAGTGGAGAAGTTGAATCCGGCAAGGTCGATCCCGAAGTATTCGGGACGGTTCACTAAAATTAAATTAAAGGCGCTTTTTAAATTATTAGAATAATGGGATTATAAATTTATTAGTTATAAAGTAGATCAGCCAAGCTTCACCCAGCCCCAGTTTTTAAAAATAAAACTGGGGCACAATAGAAAGAAGCTTGTCACTTTTTATTATAGCTAGCATGTATTTGTTTTTAGCAACTGGTGCTGGGAGAAACGGAATTCCGGCTGATGTATCCACTAATAATATTTTATATTTCTCAATATTTCCTTTTAATTTTTAAAGCCAACAAATAAGTATTAGCCTGTTTATTATTAAATAAACTGTTAATACTAAACTTAAATAAATTATGAATAGTATTCGTAGAATATTTACTATCAGTGTGATGGCAGTCACTATTCTATCAATGAGCGTTGTGGTAGTTCCGGATGTCGGAGCGGCCGCTTCTGCCGGTGACTTGATTAAAATGGATGGTTTATCATCTGTTTATTACCTCGCGGCTGATGGTAAAAGATATGTTTTCCCTAATGAAAAAACTTATTTTTCCTGGTATAGCGATTTTTCCGGAGTGGTAACAATTCCACAAAGCGAATTGGAAAATTATCCTCTAGGAGCTAACGTAACAGTTAGACCAGGTACTAAATTAGTAAAAATTACCACTAACCCAAAAGTCTACGCATCTCTAGCTGATGGGCATTTAATTGCCGTTCCTGATGAAGCTACCGCGGCAGCTCTTTACGGAGTAAATTGGGCAAAGAGGATAATTGACGTTCCAGACTCTTTTTTCACCAATTATACGATAGATAGCGGGGTATTAACCTCAAGCGCTTACCCAGAGGGTAGTTTAATAAAGATGTCTGGTGACCCCACTGTTTATTATATTGACGCAGACGGCATGGCAAGAAAGATTACTTCAGAAGCGGCTTTTTTAGCTAACCGTTTTAAATGGGATGATGTTATAACTGCTGCTTCAGGTTTCACTTTACCTACTTTAGGTGATGAAATTACTGGCTCAGCTGATACCAGCGGTGGTTTAGGCATTATTGATACCTCCCAAGGCGGTGGCGGCGGTACTGGTCTTCCACCAGGCGCAGGCACAGGCCTAACTGTCGCTCTTGCGAGTGATACCCCGGCAGCCGGAGTAATTCCTTCAAGCGCTTCAAACGCAGTATTTGCTAAATATAACTTTACTGCTTCAAATGATGGCGCTATTACTATTAGCGGCTTAAGCTTTAAGAGAAGCGGAGT
>JBDRCJ010000074.1:0-3765 GCA_043821805.1 Patescibacteria group bacterium | reverse complement strand
TAAAACCTTTGGGGCGAGTTTGTTGCCTATAAAATAAAAATCGAATATTTAAACAAAAGGGTAATTCTTGAATTAACCGAAATATCCTATAGATAAAACTAAATTAAAGTATAGCAAAAGCAAGAGGGGTCTGTCAAGCCCCGTTTAGAAATAGCCCGCCCCAAGGCCCTTCGGGCGCGCAGAGCGCGGGCGCGATTTCTAACGGGGCAAGCCCGTTATTTTTCCAGAGCATTTATCTTGCCCATACCATATTTTCATAATGATTTATCCTCAACCCCCTTCCCGGAATCAATTTTTTCTTTCATAGATTTATTTATTCCATTCTGCAAGATAACATTTCTGATTTTGGAAAGCAGTTATTTTCTGAATCACTAATTTTTCAGAGTCAGGAAGATTTAGATTGCTTACTACTGCAAGAAAACCACATCTTCCGTTTATTAAATAAGGGCAGGCGGGGCGAGAAGGTTTGTTGTCTGAACCGAAATAAGTATAAACGTCTTTACCAGAAATTCGGCAATTATGAGTTGTAATTTTAGGACGATTCCTTAGTAGTTGTATTAAAAACCCGACAACACCAGCTAAAATAATTTCAATTATTCTGAATAGTATCTCCATAAAATTATTTTAAATTAAGCAATCCCTCGCACGAATCCACGTAAACATCTTTTGTCATTCTTACATTCTTGAAATCGGAACAATAATAAATGCTTTCAATATTAGAAGAATCTGTGGGAAGACACCCCTTTCCGTCTCTATTACTCGTCTTTGATAATGTATCGTATTTATCTTCACAGAATTTTATTACTGCCCTTTGGACTGCTGTTGTTCCTGCCTCCGCTTCTTTTGTTGCTCTCTCCTTCTCTATCCGCGGTAGAAAAATTACCAAGTAATAAAAAACTGATACAGCGATTAATAATATGGCTATACCGATAATGATTTGTAGGTTTTTAGACATAAATTTATTTAGTTTTACGCTTTTAAATAAATCGGTTTAAGTCTTTTTCTTGATGTGGTTTGTGCGGGGTCGGAGGAAGCACAGGGGAAAGGCAAGGCCGTTATTCTGACGAATGCCCCTTAACCGATAAGTAAACCAGAAAATTTAAGAGAGCGGAGTCAATTCATTTTTTTACAATAATTTAATCAGCTTTTCGTTATAAAAAGGAATATCACGTCTATTTTTGGGGTCTACGTTTAATACCCCAATTTCTACCATTTTTCTCAAAAGAGTCATGGCCGTAGGGTGTTCGCAACGTAATATTTTTACAACCTGTGAGCCAGTAATAACAGGAGACTTAAAAACCTCAATCACTAATTGGTGGGCATATATACTTTTTTTTACTTTTTCCTTTACCACATTATCAGCTTCTTCGTATAAAGAACGAATTTTTTCTAATATTACCCTAGATTTTGTTGCCTGTTCTTTTATACCCAATAAAAAGAATTTCAACCAAGCTGCCCAGTTTTCCTGTTTTGTTATTTCTAATAACGCTTTATAATAAGCGTCTTTCTCTCTTAATAAATAACCACTCATATATAATAGTGGATATTCTAGCACGCCCTCTTTTATTAAAAACAGGGAAATTAAAACTCTTCCCAGTCTTCCGTTCCCATCAGCAAAGGGGTGAATTGCCTCAAATTCATAATGCACTATTGCACATCTTACAATTTTATTAATATCAGAATCCTTATCATTCAAGTATTTTTCTAAGTTTGCCATCAAGAAATCGACCTTATCGGCAGGAGGTGGTAGATATATAAAAGAATCAGTGTCCTCACCTCTTGCGACAGCATTAGAGCCAATTCTAAATTCTCCTGGGCGACGTATTTCTCCCCTCACTTTTAATAATAATTTTTTGTGTATGTCTTTAATTACTCGATTCACCAGTGGAAAACCCTGTTTATCCAATAAATCCAACCCTAATTTAGTAGCTTCTCTATGATTTATTACCTCAAGAACCCTGCCTGTTAATATTGGTGATAATTTTATTCCTGCATCGTGTTCAACTATATCTCGAGCAGTAGCTTCTGTGCCCTCAATTCTTGAACTTGCTAAAGCCTCTTTTAATAATAAGGGTCCAACTAGCAAATCAGGGTTAGGGACGAGTCTTGCATAACTATTTAAATTTCCTATAGCCAAATTCGCCTCGCCTATCAAATTAACGAGTTCGTTATCGTAAACATTTTTTAACTCTGGAGGAAAATTATCCCTATA
Organism: Patescibacteria group bacterium; assembly: GCA_043821805.1. Taxonomy (GTDB): domain Bacteria; phylum Patescibacteriota; class Patescibacteriia; order Patescibacteriales; family CAYMCJ01; genus JBDRCJ01. Next base: position 1,553 of record JBDRCJ010000074.1, on the reverse strand, counting down.
TTCTGGCACTTTTCCCTTACCCCTTATCAAACTAACTTGTTCTTCTTTAAGCATATACGTGTTATGTTAGTAATTGCCTCTATACTTACATAATATTAGCGCTATGTCAATAGAATGATATTACAGCTTTAAATTACTTATTATAATAAACCCGTGAAACAACCTTCAGCGAAAAAACGGGCATTCTTTAAATTTCTGAACTGAGCTATCCGCAAAGGCGAGAAAGTAAATCTTGGAAAGCGGAGATCGAAGCAAATCTCTGGTTATAATGGCAAGCAAACTAAATAGCAAATACCCTTACTTGTTGCCAAGGGATACTCGCCTTTATTTTTCCAGAGCATTTATCTTGCCCATACCATATTTTCATAATAATCTATTCTCCAGAATCAATTGTGGCGATTTTTGACTACGCTTAACCCTATAAAGCTTTGGGATAACCCCTTCAAGTTGATGTTTAATTCGTCTATTTGAATTATTGAATTTTGCGAAGGTAGAATTAGGTAGAAAATAAGGATTTTTCTGCTTCCCTTAATCTTGTTCGTTTTTTCTCCAACTCGTCCTCCATTTTATTAATTTTTTCTGATTCTTCTTCGTTCCAAAATTTGGTTGCTTTATGAATGAGTTGTCTATTCATATATTCAGTAAAAAATTGTCTGAAATAGTTGTGGAGTTCTTTTTCTGAATCAAAATAATCAAAAAGTGCTTTCTTAAATTCTTCTCGTTCCATATTTATTAAAAAATTACTTTTAATTTACCCGACCTTTATTTTTCTAAGCCGTGTTTTCTTAAGCAATCCTGATAGTTTGTTTCGGCATATTCTTCCATTTTTTCATCAGAAACACTTCTTAATGGAGAATATACCTCTCTGGTTTCCTGCTTTACTTTAAAACATTCTTTTCTAATTTGAGTTGGTCGCCATTGAAACCAATAAAAAGCACCACTAAGAATCAAGAAGATAATTATAACCCACCAATACTTTTTAATTTTTTCTTTCATGGCTCTTTAGGAAATTTATATTTTCCTTTTCCGACCAAACCCAGATATTTAGCTAAAAAATAGGCTGTAAAGGCAACAAGGATTAAACGAAGAAACCAATTTATTCCCATTGAAAATAACAGAAAACTAACCGCAAAAATAATAATCAGAAGTAATAATAATCTACGAATATTAATTTTTTCTTTCATAATATTTAATCTTAAATCTGAAATCTTTTTTTCAAATTAACTCCGCCCATTAAGCAAAAACTGCCCTCGCTGGACAGTTCTTGTTCCTATTTAGTTTCAATTTTTGCTCCAAACTCATTAAGTCTTTTTATGATCCCTCTGGCGGTTTCTTTTTTTATTTTCTTGCCCCTTGGTATCGTTGTGATAAACTGCCCAGCTTTATTTTTAACCTTGTAATGCTTTTTGCCTTTTCCATCTACAAATCCGCACTTTAGAGCAATCGCTAAAAGTTTTTCCCCCGAACAATCAGTTATTTTAACACTTAACTCTTGCATTGCCGGTTGTTAAATTTAATACCTCATTCAGTTTAACAAAAGGAAAAATATTAAA
>JBDRCJ010000073.1:0-3780 GCA_043821805.1 Patescibacteria group bacterium | reverse complement strand
AAAAAAAGATAGTAAAATAAAAAAAATTCCGGTTATAATGTTAACTAATTTAGGAACAGAGGAAGATAAAAAGAAGGGAGAAAAATTCGGCGCTGCCGATTATATAGTAAAAGCTAGCTTAACCCCTTCGGAAGTTAGTAAAAAAATTAAAGAAAATTTAAAATAATCCTAATTATTATACTAATCCGAATGCTCCAAATAATTTTATCCGTTTTTATTCGGATAAAAAAATCGGAATATTCGGATTTTATTCGGATATTTAAAGTTAATTTTTATGAAAGAATTTGAAAAAAATTTTCCTTTGTCTTTAGTTAATACTAAGACAGAAGGTTTAGAAGAGAAATTTAATTTAGCCGACACCTTAGAGAGAAAAAAATATTTTCAGGCTAAGGCCGGAGCGGAAATTGAAAAGTTAAAGAGCTATTTTGATGACGGCAATACTTTTGTCGCTTATTGGCTTGGTAAAAAGAATTCCGGCAAAGGGACTTATTCTAAGTTAATGGCTGAAATATTCGGCGAGGATAAAATCGGCCATATTTCAGTCGGCGATGTAGTCCGAGCGGTGCATAGCGACATGGAAGACGAAGAAAAGAAAAAAGAATCAGTCGCTTATCTAGAAAAAAATTATCGCGGCTATATTTCAACCGCCGAAGCAATCGAAGCTTTATTAAATCGGGATACAAAGACTTTATTACCGACTGAATTTATTTTAACTTTGGTTAAAAGAGAAATTGATAAATTGCCGAGAAAGACTTTATTCATTGACGGTTTTCCGCGCGAGCTGGACCAGGTATCATACTCGCTTTATTTTCGGGATTTAATTAATTATCGTCAGGATCCGGATATTTTCGTGGCGATTGATATTCCAGAGGCGGTGATTGATGAAAGGATGAAGTACCGCGTCGTTTGCCCGATTTGCCATACTCCGAGAAATTTAAAATTATTTGCTACCGAAGAAGCGGGTTATGATGAAGGAAAAAAAGAATTTTATCTAAAATGCGATAACCCGAATTGCCATAAAGAAAGAATGACGGCTAAAGAAGGCGATAATATGGGGATTGAAAGTATTAGAGCCAGGCTGGAATTGGATGATAAATTAATTAATAAAGTATTTTCTTTGCATGGCGTGCCAAAAGCGCTACTCAGAAATTCAGTGCCGGCCGCTATGGCGGAAGAAATGGTTGATAATTATGAAATAACGCCGGAATATTATTATGAATTAGGTAGTGACGGCAAAGTGCTAATAAAAGAAAAGCCCTGGGTAATAAAGGACGACGATGGTCAGGACGCTTATAGTTTATTAGCGCCTCCGGTAGCGGTTTCTTTAATAAAACAGTTGGCAAAAATATTAATTGGATAAATATAAAAGTGTGGAAAACCAGATAAAATAGAATAATTTAATTATATTTTTATTTAATATTAGTAAAAATTTACTAGCTTGACTTATATTTGAAAGTTGTTAAAATATAAAAGGTATGAAGAAAACTATCTGGACAATTTTATCTTTAGTAAAGACTAGCCTAATTATGTTAGGCGTAATTATTGCTGTTAGAAATCCTCAGGTGGTGAATATATAAATAAGTATAAAAATATATATCAATAAAAACCGCCTAAGGAAAAACCAAGGGCGGTTTTAAGATGTTCTTTATAATATTCTCCCGAGCCCATTAGTGCCTCTTTAATTAATTAGTAATTTTCGTTTTATTTCGTTTAATTCGTGTTTATCGAAAGAAGTATTAATGGGCGCGGGATACGGGATAAATACCGAATGACCCTGTAGCTGGCACACCACCAAGTATTCAGGGTCATAGCCCAAAACATCAAATTAAGTTTCTTGGGATGGGGGGTTAAAATTTTAACAATTTTAACAAACAAAAGGAGGGCAAATATGGTTGATATGGGTGACGATTTTTATCTAACGGGGAGAGCAATTAAGTTATGTATAAACAAGAAAAAGAAACCAAACGAAACTAATGAAATTGACGAAAATGGCATAAAGTCTGAAAAACAAGAAGAGGCTGGTTTATCGAATAGCAACCTTAAAAGTGAGACATCATTTGAGCTAAAAGATCCTTATAATGGCTTCCCAGAAGACTGTAGCATCTCTGCCGTTGGCAAAGGAAAAAGAATGAAATTTTAAATTATGGGTAAAAAGGGGAAGAAGTTTTTCCCCTTCACAAATAAAATAAAAGTTTATATATGAAATTAATTCAAAGAATAGCGCAAATTATTATTATCATTATTTCAATCATTATTATAAATGATGATTTTTGCTATCCCTTGAAGACCTAAAATAAAGATAAATAAAATAAGAAAAAGGCCGTCTTCAAAGGAAGACGGTTTTTAATTATATGGTTCATTTTTAAATTGAATAAAAGGAGGGAGAGAGGTTATGAATTTTAATGTAGATATTGGTCCAAAGTGTGATAGTTGTTTTGCGTGTACTATTTTTTGTTCTTTTGGAGTTTTTTATATGAACGAATTGACAAGAGCAAGCGCAAGATCAAAAAATTGTACGGGTTGTGGGGAATGCGATAACAAATGTCCATCTTTTGCATTAACTATTGAAGAAAATGGCAATGGGAAAAAGGGGTAGGAATATGACGGAAAATGAAAAGTACTGGAAAGGTTTTAGAAAGTTAGTTGTGCAGGATCCTGGGCGGTTTGTTAGATTAGTTAAAGATGGTGAAGTAAGCCCTGATGGGAAAGAGCCGACTGATAGGATTTACTTAGAATTAGTAGAATTAGGAAAATAATTTTTTAAGGAGGTGGTATGGATTTTGTAGAAAAAAATGGTTTAAAAGAGGTGACGGTAGAAGAAATGCATGAATTACTTGGCAAGAAGAAGAAGGAAGAAAAATTAGATCCGCAGGTCTTAAGTAAGAGCAAATTAAAGGAGTTAGAGGAGATAGCGAGGGTTTATGGTTTTTGATTAACTTCAGATGTAGAAAGGAGAAAAATTGTTATGGCAGATGAAAAAGAGAAGGAAGAAAAAGAAGAAAGAAAAAACGATGTGGCTAAAGCTGAATACCTAGATTATTTGCGTTCAATGGCAATATCTGAATCATTGCAAGACCCTGCCTGGTCTTGAACATTTTTCCCCCAGAAGAGTAAAATTTACTTTATTCTTCCGGGGGTTGATTTTTTTTCCAGATATGTTAAGATAGTAAATAAGATATGAAACAAGCAATCCAAAATTTATTAGGTTTATTATTACTACCTTCTAGGGTGGCTTGTTTTTATGAGATAAAATAATTTAACTAATTAAATAATAATATAAGTAAGCCGCCCAAGAGGGTGGTATTTTTGTTTTTAAACACAAAAATTACGAAACTAAACGAAAAAAACGAAAACAAAAAAAGGCGGGAGAAGAGAAATGGAAGAAAAAAAGAAAGAAGGTAGGTTGGTAGAGGAAGAGGGAAAAGAATGCCCTTATTGTCATGTGCCTATAGGTCAAGGAAACTGCGGTTTGTGCAGAAATGCTTGGATAATTAAGCACAATGGTGGAGTTATGGTAATGTGCTAAGTAAAAAAACAGGAGGGATAAAATTTTGGGAAGGGTAATTTATCCTTCCCTTTTTAATTTAAAATTAGCTAAATATTAAAATAATGCTTGCTGGCCTTGATTTATTTATTATATTTGATATAATTATCCACAGAGGGTATAAGCCCTTAATTTAGTATAGAAAATATAATTATGATTAAAACGCTACAAAAAACTGTTTTCTTTTTTAGCTTCTATTTTTACGGCTCCTTGAGGAGAGCAGTTTTTTGTGGTGT
>JBDRCJ010000072.1:0-3920 GCA_043821805.1 Patescibacteria group bacterium | reverse complement strand
AAGCAAGCATTAAGATATTTAGATGCGACAAATTTTAAATTAGCTATTATAGTAAATTTTAAGCATAAACGCATAGAATATCGACGAGTTATTAATCCAAATTTTCACTAATTTAACTAATTTAAAGCGATTTCAGCGAATTTTAAATTTGTTACATTTGTTTATATTAGCTTATATTCGCGATGACAATCTTTGACACAACTTTATTAGTAATCCTAGCCGGGTTTGTCTTTTATGGATTATTTTATGGCCTGATTAGAACGCTTGGATCTTTAGTTGGCGTGATAGCCGGCGCTTATTTAGCCAGCCGTTGGTACATACCGGTTTTTGATTATGCTAAGGATTTATTTTTCGGTTATAATAATTTAGGTAAAGTTCTTACCTTTATTATTTTATTTACAATTATTAACCGCTTAATTGGTTGGTTATTTTCCATTCTAGATAAAACTTTTAACATTCTTTCTATTATTCCTTTTTTAAAAACAATTAACCGCTTAGCCGGAGCGGTTTTTGGTTTTATCGAAGGAGCTTTAGTTTTAGGTTTAATTTTATATGTATCTTCGCGTTATGCCATTTTAGGAACTTTTTTCGGCAAATGGCTGGTTAATTCGGAGATCGCACCTTTCTTATTGCGTTTTGTTGAAGTTTTAAAACCGCTTCTGCCTGAAATGTTAAAAAAATTGCAGGGGTTGATTTAGAAGTACATTATAAGATTGGATAAAGTATAAATCTACGAATTACGATTCTACAAATTACGAATACTTACGAATATACGAGTCGACGAATATATTAATTTCAAAACTTTGATAAATCAAAAAATCAAAAATAGCAAGAGTTCGTATATTCGTAGAATCGTAATTTGTAGGAGTGAACTATGCAATATTTAAAAATAAATTTAAATAAGATAGAGAAAGAAGAAATAAATTTAATTGTTGATTATCTAAATAAAGGCAAAGTGATTGTCTATCCGACAGATACGGTTTATGGCTTGGGCTGTTTAGCAAATAATCAAAAAGCCGTTAATAAAATTATTAAAATAAAAAAACGTAAGGATAAAAATGGTTTAATAATTTTGGTAAAAAGTTATTGCATGCTCCATGATTACGCTTATGTAAATTCTAAACAGGATAAATACATCCGCTTAACCTGGCCCCCGACTACCAGAGCGGCTTATGATAAAAATTTTAAATACAAGAAAAAATCAACTACATTTATTTTTAAGGCTAAGAGAAGATTAGCTAAAGGAGTGATGGGCCCTGATAATAGTTTAGCTCTGCGCTTGCCTAAAAACGATTTTCTTACTACAATGTTAAGTGTTGTGAATCAGCCGCTCGTTTCTACAAGTTTAAACATAACAAATAAAAAACCATTGGCTGGAGTAAAACAGATTAGTAAATATTTTAAAAAGGATAAACCCGATTTAATTATAGATGCTGGTAGAATTAAAGCTAGACCCTCAATAATAGTTGATATTCGCGATATAGCTAATACTAAAATAATAAGAAAATAAATATAAATTAAAATTTAAAAATTATTATGTATGAAGTTAATTCACAGTATGTAAAAAATAAAAAGAGCAATAAATTAAAAAAAATTGCTTGGGTTATTATTATTTTATTATTAATGACGATTTCTTTTGGTTCAGGGTTGTACATATCTGGAAATAATGAGATTATAAAAGATTTAGCGCGCGAGGAAGTCGTTTATTTAGGCCAGGTTATTGGAAAATATAACGAGCCGAAAGCCGGAATTTTAACTCAAGATATTGATTTTAATTTATATTGGGAAGTTTGGGACGCGTTAAAAAAAGATTATGTTGATAAGGAAGAATTAAATGAGAAAGAATTGTTTTATGGTTCGTTAAAAGGTTTAGTAGCGGCCATAGGTGATCCTTATACAGTTTTTATGGATCCAAAAATCGCCCAAGAATTTGAAGATGATTTAGCCGGGACTTTTGAAGGTATCGGGGCCGAGATTGGTATTCGTGACGAAGTTTTAACAATTGTCGCGCCACTGGCTGATATGCCGTCGGAGAAGGCCGGGCTACAGTCGGGCGATAAAATCTATGCGATTAATGGCGAATCTACCGCCGGGATAAGTATTGATGAAGCGGTGCAAAAGATTCGCGGTCCGAAAGGAACGGAAGTTACTTTAACAATTTCCCGCGATGGTTTTGAGCAAGCCGAAGATTTTACTATTACTCGCGAACAAATAATTGTAAAAAGCGTGAGAACGGAGATGAAAGAGAATAACATATTTTATATAAAGATTACAAATTTTAATGATGATACCTTGGATTTATTTAATCGGGCGGTTAGAGATGTTTTAGCAAAAAATCCATCTGGCTTAATAATTGATTTAAGAAATAATCCAGGTGGCTATCTAGATACGGCGATTGAGGTTTCAAGTGAATGGATAGACGAAGGGGTAATAGTGATTGAGCAATTTAGCAATGAGAAAAAAAATGATTATTTATCACGTGGCCGAGCCAGGTTAAAAGAATATTCAACAGTAGTTTTAGTTAACCAGGGAAGCGCTTCTGCTTCGGAAATCGTCGCCGGGGCTTTAAGAGATTATGAAAAAGCTACAATTGTTGGCATGCAAACTTTTGGTAAAGGTTCAGTCCAATCATTATCAGAATTTAATGATGGCTCTTCGGTTAAAATTACTGTCGCTAAGTGGTTAACGCCTAATGGGGATTGCATTAACGAAGAAGGCATCGCCCCCGACATTGAAGTTGGCTTAACTATAGAGGAGTTTAAAGAAGGAAAAGACCCGCAGTTAGATAAAGCGATTGAGATACTTAGTGCGGGGGTTGGGAATTAGGAATTAGTTAATTAGGTACTTAGGGCATAGGGCTTAGGTACTTTGGGATTTAAGGTTTACCTGCCACGCCTTGCATGTCAAGGCGGGAGATTTAAGTCCGCCAGCTGGCGGATTATAATTTATTTGTTATTTGTAATTTATTTATGCTCCTTGCTCTGTGTTTCTTGCTCTCTGTCATCTGAATTTTGTACATAAAAAAATAAATATTAATATTTTAAATAGTATGGGTGATGAAAATAAAAAAATAAAGGGTAAACTTGTTGGAAGGATCAGCCATCTTTTTGGGCAGATCGGAGTCGGCGTTATTGACTTAACTGGTAGTTTGAAAGTTGGGGATGAAATTAGAATTAAAGGGGCGACAACCGATTTAGAACAAACGGTAGATTCAATGCAGGTTGATAAAAAACCGGTAGAAAAAGCGGGTAAAGGTAAGTCAATCGGCTTAAAAGTTTCGGACAAAGTTAGAGTTGGGGATGAAGTTTATAAGCTGTAAATTTACCAAGTCTTAGATAGCAAGAATGATTTATTTTGTTGTCAGTTGTTTTATGTTATCTTAATTTATGAAAGTAATATTATTAAAACATGTTCCTAATTTAGGCCGAGTGGGCGATATTAAAGATGTAAAAGAAGGCTACGGCCGTAATTTTTTATTAGCGAAAGGGCTAGCTGATATGGTTTCAAAACATAGCATGAATGTTTTACATGCCCAGAAAAATAAGAGAATCAGATTAGCAGAAAAAGAAAGAAAAGTTAAAATGGATTTAGCAAAAAAAATTAATGGGCAAATTTTTACGATTGAAACTAAAGCTGATGATAAAGGTAATTTATATGCAAAATTAAACCAAAAAGCAATTGCCGAAAATTTAGTAAAATTAGGTTATCAAATTTCCGCTAATGAGATTAGTTTAAATGAAAATATTAAAAAAATTGGTGAACATGACGTTGAGCTTAATCTGGCTGGGGAGAAAGCGAAGATTAAGCTAATAGTTAAGGCTGTGAAGTAACAGACGAAGAAGCAGAAATAAGTTACTGAGTTACTTAGTTAATTAGGTACTTAGGGCATAGGGCTTAGGTGCGCAGAAATTCAAAATTGA
>JBDRCJ010000071.1:0-2939 GCA_043821805.1 Patescibacteria group bacterium | reverse complement strand
CATCCTGAAGAAATAAAAAAAATTAGCCAAAAAGAAAAATCACAAATTAAAAATTTTTCCTTAGCTAATTATATTGATAAATTACTTAAAATAATAAACTAATTAATGATTACCAGCGGTTTAACCGCTTACGAAGCGGTTAAACCGCTTTTTTTATTAATTCCCCAATATGGTGCAAATCGGGGAATTAGCTAAACCAATAATTCCCCCGTACAGTGTGTACGGGGGAATTATTTATATCTCTAATTTAGCTTAATTATATGGGAAAGTCACAGTCCCCGACGCTTCGGGGAACCCTGACGCTGCGGGAATTTAAAACTTATACTTTAATTATTATAAATTATTAAAATCAGTATTAGAAACACCTAAGCCTAAAATTCTCATAACCTGGAAAGCGTCATCTGGACGGCCTAAATAATGCATTTTATTGTCAACGGGATTAACATAATACGCTTCTCCGTTAGCCTCAACCCGAAGAAGAATTTTACCAGCTAAACGAGCCGGAGCGTATCCATTAAAAGAATTATAACTTTCTTCTGATATGCCAAGACCTAATTCACGCATGACTTGGAAAGCGTCTGCCGGCCGACCAAGAAAATGAGCTTTGTTAGTATCAGGGCATAAATACCAAGCCTCGCCGTTACTTTCCACTTGCAGAATAATTCTACCGATTAGCCTTTTGCCAATATTAATAATATTTTTTGCAGAAAGAGAAACTGTAGACTGGTTATTTGATTCGGTTGATACGCTGCCGCTGGATTTATTAGTCTTAAAATTAACTAATACTTCATTTTGGAAATCCTTTAGATATTGTTCAAACTTAGCTTCGTCTTCACTTAAATATGAGAATTCAATTACTATAACGCGATCATTATCAAGAATACGATAACCAGCGGCATACATTTTTATTTTGTCATTATCCTCTTCATCTTTGAATCTATATTTATAAAATATCTCGCTAGTTAGATCATTATTAATTTTATAATCTAAAGATTCATAATAACGAACCGCTTTAAAATTAAATCTATCCTCTAAATCAGTTCTTATTAATTCTGTGTCTTTTATATAATCAAAATATTCGCTTTTACTCATATTCTGCATCGTATCGGTCAATTCTCTTACATATACACCCCAGCCAATTTCAGGTACTGATCTTTTCTGCCCGTCAACAGGATTTCCTACGTCTCTATTAGGAAGTAACGACCAGCTATTAGGAAGCGAAATTTTAAAATATGGATAATCATGCTCGTAAACTCTTTGTTCAACAAAATTATTATTTTCGTCCGTAATTCTTATTGAATCTAATATCGAATCAACCTGCCCCTTGTCTACGTTATTTTTGCCGTAATAATATGTAACTGTAATAAAATAATTCTTACTTGGCAAAATCGCATATTGAATTTCTTCGCCATTAGAATGGCTTATTAATTTTTTGCCGGTTTTTCCTCCTAAAGTTATATCTCCAGCCGAAAAATAATTATCAGTTAAAAGCATGCCCTTGACAGTAACATCAAGCATAACGTCTGCATCCGTATCTGATTTTATCCACGACACGCTAACTTCACCCCCCTCTAAATTCTCCAAATTATTTAAGTATAAATAATCTTCATTTTCATAGCTAAACTGCCAGGTATACGGCTTAGTTATCTGCACATTCGGCAGGGTGTTAATAAAAATATTTTTATTTTTTAAATTATATTGTGTAGTAATAAAATTACTCATTTTCCCCTGGAGGGCAGAAACTTGTGCTTCTTTGTTAATATTACTATCAATCCAATCATTAATATCAATAATGTCAATCGCATATCCAATGTCAGAAATTTTTGCGCTGGTTATGCCCAATAAATAACCGTCAAGATCTAATAATGCCCCGCCAGAAGAGCCAAAAGAGATAAGAGCATTAGTCTTTATCCAGGTAAACGAATATTTTTTAATCGTTCCAAGTATTGTCCCATAAGTGCTGGTTATAGTTTCTCCCCCAATAGCCGGATAACCTAAGACCTGCACAATATCATCATCTTCGTATGTTATTTTTTTTGCTCTTTCAATATAGTCAAAGCTACTCTGCGCGGTTAAGCCTAAATTTCTCATCTTTAATAACGCTAAATCATTATCTTTGTCTTTCGCAATTAAGTCAGCGCTAAAAGCGCAATCAGGCTTCTCGGTCGTATCGCCGGTAAAACATATTTTAAAAGCTACGGGCAGTTCTTCATTAAAAATATCATCTATATTAATAACATGATAGTTTGTTAAAATGACTCCGTCACTAGATATAACGACCCCCGAACCACTCTGAATAACATCAAGATTATATCCCCTGTCTTCGGCGTAAGTATATATCTTTACTATAGACGGATAAATATTTGTGGCTTTAGCCTTAGGAGCAATTGCAAAAAACAAGGCGATGGATAAAAAAATTAAAATAATTTTGTAGTTTTTAAACATAAATTTATTTATTCTCTTAAAAAAATTATCTCATAATTAAGAGTTATTTAATTTATTAATATATGATCTAGTTATTAAAATTTTAATAAAAAATTCTCAATATGTCAATACAATATAAGTTAATATTACATAAATACAAAAAATCACTGGCATTATTCCTAATAGCCATGTTTAAATTATTGCACAATGAAGAATGCGGCTAACCGCCAAAGTCCGCTTCCCCGCCTGTGTCGGCGGGTCAGGAGACTCTGACGCGACGGTGAAAAAAAAGAAGGTGATAAAAACCTTCTTTTTTTATAAACTTCTTTTTTAAAAATCTAAAAATTAAAATTAATATTGATTATTTTAACCTGTTTCTTTTCTTCTAATTTTTTTATAATTTCATCAAACTTGTTCATATCAATATCTTCAACCGCTACCTGGCTCTTTAGAATTAAAATATCCCCGGAATAAGTAATGGTTTTATAAAAATTATTATATAAAAACCAAGAAAC
>JBDRCJ010000070.1:0-6232 GCA_043821805.1 Patescibacteria group bacterium | reverse complement strand
GGCGTAAACGGGAGAGATTCCATAGCTTTAGTTGAAGGTACGGCAATTTATGAGCCTTTTTTAACAGAGGCTTATGCGCCCGAGCCGGAGCCTGAAGAGCCCGACCCGGTGATTTTAGTACCCGGGATTATGGGGAGCTGGAATATATCCGGGCGCTGGCAGTTAGACCCCATATTCCATACTTACGATAATTTAATGGAAGCGTTAATCGCGGCCGGGTATAAGGAAGACTCCCTGTCCGAACCAAGCCCAGATTTATTTACTTTTCCGTACGATTGGCGGACGGATAATAATCTAACGGCTAATTTACTAAAAGAAAAAATTAGACTGGTTAAAGAAATAACCGGCAGAAATAAGGTTGATATTATCGCGCATAGTATGGGCGGGCTGGTAGCGCGGTCATATATTGAAGGCAGTGGTTATCAAAATGATATTGACCAAGTAATATTTTTAGGCACGCCGCATCAGGGGTCGCCGGAAAGTTATTTAAAATATGAAGGGGCAGAATTCGTTGAAAAGTGGGATTGGTTAAAGAGATATTTATTTCAAATTGAAGCTGCCACACAAGGTTATTTAAATTTAACTGATTATATCAGGGCAAAGGTTTTAACAGTTGAACAACTATTGCCGGTCTATAGCTATCTTAGGGATAAACTGCCGGATAATTCCTGGCAGTTGCGAATGTACCCGTTAAATTATCCGCAAAATAATTATCTGGAAAATTTAAACAGCCAGACGAATATTAATTTGTTAAAACAAAGAGTAAAAATTACTAATATTGTGGGCGACTTAGGCACTTCCAGTACTTTGAACTTTTTGCGAGTTGTAGCCGATCCGGATGCGACGGACAATAAATGGCAGTCCGGCTACCCGGAAGATTTAGATAAAAATTTAGACAGCCTAGAAAAGGGGAACGGTGATAGTACAGTGCCATTATCTAGCGCCAATAGCATAAGTGGAGTAGAGATAATAGAAACCAATAGTTCTGACCATGAAAGTCTGCCCACAATTATGCAAAAAGAAATTATTAAAGCCTTAATCGGCAAAGAACCCGCGGGCTATTTTAACAGTAAAATTACTGCGACCATAAAGCGCTGGGCGTTTTTCCGGGTTTACTCGCCGGTTGATTTCGCGGTAATCGCGCCGGGTAACAAAAAGATAGGCAAGGATTTTGCGAGTAGTACGGAAATTAACCAAATTCAGGACGCTTTTTACAGCGGTTTTAACGGGCATGAGGAATTTGTTTTAATTCCCAATCCGCAAGACGGGGAATATAAAGTAGAAGTGCAAGGCGTGGATAATGGCGGCGAATATACTTTAGCTAGCAGTTTAATCAATGACAATAATGAAATTACTAAAGAATTTAGCGGCAATATTATGCCGGGGCAGGAAAGAGATTTTAATATAACCTATTCGGCCGCGTCCGAAAATCCAATCAGCGATTTAGAGCCGATAGATACGGTGCCGCCGGTAGTAGTGATTAACAAACCGCTGGACGGCGAGGAATATCCATATAGCGATAATCTAGTTATAGATTATACGGCCACGGATGATTTTTCCGGTATCGCTAATACGAAAATAATCTTAGATGGCCAAGAAATTATCACTACTATGATAAAATTGTCCGATTATTCATTGGGCCGGCATAGTTTAGTTGTTCAAGCCGCAGATAAAGCCGGCAATCAGGCAGAGGCGCAGGTTAATTTCAGTATAATTGATAATGTGCCGCCGATTGTGGCGATTAATAAACCAAAAGAAGGCGAAAAATATCTGCATAGTGATAGTTTAATAATAGATTATAGTGCCATGGATGATTTTTCCGGCATAGCTACTACAGCCATAATTTTAGATGACCGGGAAATTACCCTTACAACTATTAATTTATTTGATTATTCATTAGGTTGGCACAGTTTAATTATTATGGCGGTTGATAAAGCCGGCAATCGGGCGCAAAATCAGGTAAATTTTGAAATTATTGCTAATATTGACAGCACCATCGCTGACTTAAAAGAAATTTATAGCCGTGGTTGGATTATTAATAGTGATATCTTCGAATCTTTGCTGGATAAAATGACAAAATTAATTTTAGATCAGGTAAAATTTTTTGACAAAGAACAGCAGACCACGCAAATGTTACTATTAAAAACGCAAGACGACAAGCCGCTTGATCCCAGAAAGAGACAGGCGATTATTGAGCAATATGCCAAAAAATTAAATATCATAAGCCGGCAAAAGCAGGAGGCGATTAATAAAGCTCTGAATTTAATAATTAAGTTTTTAGAAGTAATAAAAAAACAAAGCCTGATAAATCAGCAAGGATATGATATAATAATAAATGATATTAATTATTTAAGAACTAACTTATAAAAAATATGTTTGAAAACAAATCAATTTTTTTGTCAGCAGTTTATTCATTCATTGCCGCAATTATTGGCTCCTTTATTTTTTCTTCTTTGTTCGGTAAATTATATTTATTTGTATTTAAACCAGCCTCCACTTGCGGCTTATCGGGAATTGGTTGTTCAGATCTTCTGGGGGTAGTACAAAATTCCATATTTGCATATCTTTTTTTTCTGCCATTATTTATTATGATATTTGTTTCTAGAAAACAATGGCTAGTGTGGTTAATTTTAATATTTATACCTTTTACCATGGTGTTGTCTGGCGGTAGCAAGTACTTACTTTGGTTTGTAATTTTTACCCTTATTGGAAGCTTGATTGGCTGGCTGATAAATTTGGCGGTTAGAAAATTTAAAAAATAGTTAATTCCGCAATACAGAAACACCGCTCTAATCGCGGTGTTTTTTGTATTTAAGTAAAGTTGAAATATTAGCGGAGAAATGATAAGGTTAGATTATGATTAAAAATAATTACGCTTTTATTGATAGCAATAATTTATATCTAGGAATCTCCGGCGATATTATAAATGGCAAAGGACAAAAAATATATTCCGGCTGGAAGCTCGATTATAAGCGTTTTAGAGTATATTTAAGAGATAAATACGGAATAGAAAAAGCTTTTTATTTATTGGTTTTAAGCCGGGCAATCAGGCGATGTATACGAAATTGCAGGAATACGGTTATATTTGTGTTTTTAAACCAACTTTGGCATTAAAAGACGGGAAAATCAAAGGAAACGTTGACGCGGAATTAGTTTTACATTCCATGATAGAGCTTGCTAATTACGATCAAGCAGTTGTTGTTTCCGGCGACGGAGACTTTTATTGTCTGATAGAATATTTTATTAGCCAAAACAAATTAAAAAAAGTTTTAGCGCCGAATCAACGCAGTTATTCAAGCTTGTTGGACAGGCTGAGCACGCCGGAAAATAATATTTTAGACTTTATTAATTTATTGCGAGGAAAGTTAGAATATAAAAAAAGATAAAATAAAAAAGCTCTCTTCGGGACTAACCCCTTGGAGAACTTCTTCGTCGTAATTCTATTATAATGATAGCATAGGTTAGATTAAGAGTCAATGGAAAGTTTAAGACAATAAAATAACCGCTTATTTTAGATTAAATTTTTATCAAATGTTTTAAGGATATGAATCAAGAGCAAGCCAAAGAAAAAATAAAAAAATTAGTTGAAAGATACGAGAAATTATCTGAACAGGAAAAAACTAATTATAATGAACAGCAAACCAAAGACCATTTTATCAGGCCTTTGTTTGAGATTTTAGGCTGGGATTTTGAACATGATGTTTGGCCGGAAACGGATGTGTCGGGCAAAAGAGTTGATTATGCCGTGAAGGTTGACGGAATTACTAAATTTTTTATTGAAGCCAAGGCTATATCGGTTAATTTGGAAGAGGAAAGGTGGGCGGAGCAAGCCATAAATTATTCTTATCATCAATCCGTGCCCTGGGTAATTTTAACCGATTTTGAAGGGATTAAAGTTTTTAATACGGAATGGGACGAGCCGGATATTCAAAGCTGCCAATTTATTGAACTGTGGTATACCGAATTTTTGGAAAATGAAAAATTATGGTGGCTGTCTAAAGAAGGATTTTTAGAAGGCCTGTTAGATAAAAAGGCGGAAGAGTTCGGGCGCAAGCCAAAAAAGACTCCGGTAGACGAACAATTAGCTCAAGATTTAGTAAGATGGAGAGATTGTTTGTATCATAATCTTGAGGTTTACAATTCTGGAAAAATTGATAAAATAAAAATCGCCGAATATGTGCAAACGATTCTCAACAGGTTAATTTTTATCAGGACGCTTGAAGAAAAAGGATATGTAGATCATCTGCTTGATCCTTTAGTAAACAATTGGGATACAAGCAAGAATCAGAAAATCGCGTTGGCTTTAAATAAAATTTTTAGAAAGATAGATAAAGATTATGATAGCGGACTTTTTGAGGAAGGAAATTGCGACCGGTTAAGCGAAAAATTGGAATATGACGACGAGGTGTTTATAAATGTAATAAAGGAATTATATTATAACAGCAAAAAAATCAGGTATAAATTTGATCAGATACCGTCCGATATTTTTGGCAGTATTTACGAGCAGTATTTAGGCCATATTCAAGAGACAGGCAAGCAAGAAAAAAAATCAAGCAAGCGGAAGTCGCAAGGCATATATTACACCCCGCGCTATATCGTTGATTATATCGTGCAAAATACTTTAGGCGAAGTTTTAAAAGAAAAATCGCCGGAGCAGATAAGAGACATAAAAATACTTGATCCGGCTTGCGGTTCAGGCTCTTTTTTGATTTACGCCTATCAGAAATTGTTGGATTATTGGCAAGAAGCGGAAAATAAAAAATTTGCCAAAGCCGACAAAACCGAGAAGCTATGGAAGCAAAAGGCCGGCTATGCCATTTCTACGGAAAGGAAAATGCGGATTCTTTTGGATAATATTTATGGGGTGGATTTGGATGAAGAGGCGGTTGAGATAGCGCGGCTTAATTTGCTTTTGAAAATGGTCGGTAAAAAAATGAAGCTACCAAATCTTGATGGTAATATTGAAAACGGCAATTCGCTTATTTCGGGCAAGGAGGAAGAACTGAAAAAATATTTTGGCAAAAATTGGAAAGATAAGAAGCCGTTTAATTGGGAGGAGAAATTTCCTTTTTGTCATTCCCGCGCAGGCGGGAATCCAGGCTTTGACGTAATAATCGGCAATCCGCCGTATATTGATGTGAGGAAAATAAATAAAGAAGAAAAGAAATATTTATTTGATAATTTTGATTGTACGGAAAATAGGACTAACACGTTTTCAATTTTTGTTGAAAAAAGCATTTTATTATTAAAAGATGGAGGTTATTTAAGTTTTATAATTCCAAATACAATTTTAAGTCATTCGTCATATAAAAAATTAAGAGAAAAAATTTTAAATGAATGTACTATAATTTCGATTTTTGATTTAGGAAAGGATGTATTTAAAGAAGCTACCGTGGAAACGGTTGTATTAGTATTGAGAAAGGATAAAAAAACTAAAAGTAACCAAAATAATATAGTGAGTGTGATTAAGAAAGATGGAGATAAATTAGAATATTTAAATTTTAAACAAAATTTATATAATTCTAGTGGGAATAAGAAGTTTTTAACGTATGGTTTAAAAGCAAACCAGGTATTATTAAAATTAAGAAATTGTAGTATAAATTTGGGAGAAATTTATCATGGTTATAATGGAATAAATCCGGGGAACCAAAAAAGTAATGTTGTAGTAGATAAAAAACTTGGCGAAAAATATAAAAAAGTTATTGATGGTAAAAATATAAAAAGATATGTCATTAAGTGGAGTGGCAAATGGGTATTGTATGATAAAGAGGTTCTCGAACGAGCGAGAGAGGAAAAGATTTTTTTAGCAAAACCAAAAATAATGTTACAAAAAATTGGAACAAGTTTGGCTGGCAGCCTTGACGATAACCAATTATATGCATTAATTAATACAACAATTTTATTAAGAATTTCTGGGGAATATAATGAAAAGTTTATTTTAGCCCTTGTCAATTCTAAATTATTAAATTATTTTTATAAAGAAGAATTTTTAGGAGTACAAATTAAAACAGAATTTTTAGAAAATATTCCAATACCGAAAATAGATTTTAAAGATAAGAAAGCAAAAGCCAAACACGATGGATTGGTTAAGCTGGCGGATAAAATGTTAGAAAAAAATAAAGAATTGCAAAAATTAGATCAGATTATGGACGAAAAAGAATATAATGAAGTTAAGGAGGAAATAGAAAAAACGGACAAAGAAATAGATAAAAAAGTTTATGAGCTGTATGGA
>JBDRCJ010000069.1:0-3662 GCA_043821805.1 Patescibacteria group bacterium | reverse complement strand
GATTGGCAGACAAAACTTGATAGCGGTGTAAATAAAACAGAATTGTATGAAACAGGAATTGAAGATCCG
Source organism: Patescibacteria group bacterium (assembly GCA_043821805.1). Classification (GTDB taxonomy): domain Bacteria; phylum Patescibacteriota; class Patescibacteriia; order Patescibacteriales; family CAYMCJ01; genus JBDRCJ01. Next base: position 3,593 of record JBDRCJ010000069.1, on the reverse strand, counting down.
CAAAGTCGGCTAGCTATCTATATCGGCAGTATTTTATTAATTTTACCTTTTCTAGGGATTGTATTCATCATCCAAATGATTTATGCCGGCTATCAATGGATGACTGCCAGTGGCGATAGCGAGAAAATAAAAAAAGCCCAGCAGAGAATTTTTTACGCAATTATTGGACTCGTAATTTTAGCTGCTTTATATTTAATCGCTTATTTTGTTATAAATATGTTATCTGGCGCTACTGGCTATAATTCAAGGTTAAAAAATTATGATTATATTCCCAATGACTATCCGACCGCAGATCCTCTTCCAGAAAATATTTATCCTGATACCTACCCCCATAATCCATAAGGCCTTGAATCGAGCATACCCAGATTAATTAATATAAATTTTATAATAAAAAGAATTATAGTAAACTTTATCAGCTATTAAATAAATGAAAAATAAAAGAAAAATCTTAATAGCGTTATTAGTAATATTTTTATTTTGCTTTATAGCCAGTCCCACTATAACTAGCGCTAGTGATACTGTGGGTAGTTTATTAAAAAAAGCTGCCAATTCTGCCCAATACGATATTAATCAAACTAGCCTGCCGGTTTTAGTAGGTAGGATTATTAGAGCTTTTCTATCATTACTAGGAGTAATATTTATCGGCTTAATGATTTATGGCGGATATTTATGGATGAGCGCCCGGGGAGATACCGAACAAGTAAAAAAGGCGCAAAATATTATCAGAGATTCAATAATCGGCTTAGTAATTATTGTGGCGGCTTACGCGATTACTTATTTTGTTTTATATTATATTGCGCAACCATATACGAAAGAATCAGGTTTTTAAAGTTAGTTACAAATCAACGAATCCACAACAAATCTACAAACATTTGATGCAGTCTATTAATTAGTATTTGTTAATTTGTGAGTTGATTCGTTGATACGTAATTTATGAAGATTATCAAACAACTATTAATTTTATTTATTTTAGTATTTCTGTTAGTTTTACCTTATTTTGTTTTTGCCCAAACGCCAACAATGCAGAATCAATTAGAGGAATTAGGAAAAGAAGGAGGATATGATTTAGCTGCTGACGAGTATACAATATCTGAAATAGTCGGTACTGTAGTAAAAGCTTTTTTAAGCCTTTTGGGAGTTATTTTTATAGCTTTAATGCTTTACGGAGGCTTTACCTGGATGACTGCCTCCGGGGATGAGGAGAAGGTTAAAAAGTCTAAAGATATTATTAGAATGGCGATTATCGGGTTAATTATTATTATCGGTTCTTGGGTTATTTGGGATTTTATTTTATATAAGGTAATTATTGGTACTTAATTAATATGAAGTTAAAATATTTTAAAAATAAATATTTAATTGTTATATTATTTTCTCTTTTTCTATGTTTTAATATAATTGCTGTCCAGGCCGCGTGGGGGCCATTAAGCGATTATAGTGATATTAATAAACAATCAGAAGAATTAAGAGAAGAGGCTGGTTTTCAAAATACAGGATTTGCCGGCGGCGAAGGGATCGGAGCAATAATGGCTACTGTTATTCAAGCCTTTTTAAGCCTTTTAGGAATAATCTTTTTATTCCTAATTTTAATTGCTGGTTATAATTGGATGACTGCTTCTGGTGATGAGGAAAAAATAACAAAAGCAAAAGTAACCATAAATCGAGCCATAATCGGTTTAATAATAGTAATTTCTGCTTACGCGATAACCTATTTTGCCTTTAATCATTTGCCCTGGGGAAGCGGAGGTGGAGAAAGTGGCGGAGGAAGTAGTGACCCAATTTTTCAATAAAAATTTTTATAATAAATTTTAAAAAGGGAGGCTGTTATAGCTTCCCTTTTTTTTGTATCTTTAATATGTTGAGCCCTGGCTGTCAAGGCGAGCTCCAAAATCTATTTTTGTGCCGTCGTAAACCCCCGTTTGTTTATGTACTCTAAATTTTCGGTTTCTTCTATCACCATCAAATCTGGCCGTAATTTTATTTGGAATTTCAGTAGCCATTATGAACTGACGGTCTCCTGAGGGAATAATTATATCCCCGGATTGTGTTGGGTGCTTTACATATACGGTTTTTCGTGGGTCCTCATTTATAAACAAACCGACAAAACCCTGAGTTGCTGAAGCAGTTTTTCCGCTTTTAATTTGCTCCGCCATCGCCCTAGTTAACTCGGCATTGGCAAGGCCTTGTTCCACTGTGGCCTGAGCCGTTGCCACCCGCAAAGGATCTTCAGCCGGAAGGCCGAAGAATTTTGATTTGTAGATAGGTTTCCTTTCCGTGTTTGTAGTTACTTGGTTTTCAGTTAAGTTAAGTTCATCTCCCTCCATAATCCCTGGGCTTGATGTTTTGCTATTAATGGGCGCCGTAATCTCAACCTGCTGAAAACCTGCGCAAGCTGGAACTAGCAACACTACCAAGAAAACAAAAAACTTACTGTAATTCTTCATAATTTCCCCCCCCTATATGGTTAATGTTTCTAAAAGAACTAATTGCTAATACTTTATATTAGTATAAATTATATTTTTTGTCAAGGCATGATTTATAAGTAAATTACTAATATTAGGTAATTTTTTTATTTTCACTTAAAGCGTCGCTATTTGTTATTTAATCAGTGCAAATTATATCAATTGCTATTAATATTTGTCCGCTAGTTGCCTTGATTTAACTTAATATTAAAATTTACCTAATGTTAAGTAAAAAATTAATATTTTTATTGACTTATTGATTTTCGCATGATAAAATAGTAATAGATACAAGAAAATCCCTATTCACATATTCCATAAAACAAGGAGTGGATGGGATTTTTTGTTTGTGTTATTGCCTTCCCTCCAGAGGCGGGCAGGCGGCAAGCCTCACTATCCCGAAGCTTCGGGAGCGCACCAAGCCATTCGACTGGGCAGGCATGCGAATAAAGCCTTGTTTTATTAATAAGAGCAGTTAATTAGCATTTAATTTAGAGCTATATGGAAGCCTTAAAACAGAACAATAAAAGAATAATTTCGTTTAAAAAAGCAAGGAACTTGTTAATTTTAGTTGTTTTTTGTTTATTTTTTGATTTTTTCCTTTTCCCTTTGCCGTTAATAGCTAACGCAGTGGTTGAAGAAGCTGAAATAAGCCTGCAATATGCGGAAATTACACAAAGCGAGAATTATAATACTAATTCAATAATTAATGACCATTTGCCCGAGAATCAGTTCTTAGAGGTAAAGAGAGTAGTATTTAGCACAATTACAGCTTATAATTCAGAAATTGGCCAATGTGATGATTCTCCCTGCATAACCGCTAATGGCTTTGATGTTTGTGAACATGGCATAGAAGATACAATCGCAGCTAATTTTTTAAGATTTGCTAGTAAAGTAAGAATACCTGAATTATTTGGGGATAGAATTTTTATAGTCAGAGACAGGATGAATGAGCGTTATTTTAATACGATTGATGTTTGGATGGTTAATAAGCAAGATGCTAAGCAATTCGGAGTAAAAGTAGCTAAAATTGAGATATTAGAATAAAAGAAAGAATTAGGGTAGCTATTTGTAAAAAATGAAATAAAAATATAGAAAATTGAAATTAGTTATATAGAGATTAGAAATTGGTAATAG
>JBDRCJ010000068.1:0-18940 GCA_043821805.1 Patescibacteria group bacterium | reverse complement strand
ATTTTCATAAAACAGTAAACCTTCGCCAGCCGGTTAAAAAGCCTATGGCTAGCCGGGTAGAAGAAATTGACCAAGTTTATAATAACGAGGGAGAAATGAATAAAGCTGATTTTAATAGAATTAACAAGCCAAAACTTCGGCGGGTAAATGAGCCGATATTTAAGCGGATAATAATTTTGTTAGCAATAATTATGGCTGGGGCTATTATTTATTGGCTGTTTTTCCATGGTGGAGGAGAAAAAGTTAAGGAAAATACTACGCTTTGGTATTCTATTAAATTAGTAAATGGCGAAATATATTACGGCCAGATAATTGATATAAAAGCCGACCCAGTAGTTGTAAATAATGTTTATTATAATTATGATCAATTAAATGCCGAGCCAAACGCTGCGACTGATAAAGCAGGAACTAGCAATATAAGATTAGTTAAACGAGGTAAAGAAACTCATGGCCCGGATGGTACGATGGATATTGTCCGCGCGCAAATTTTATATATGGAACCGCTTAGGGAAGACTCAAAAGTCCTGCGGGCGATTTTGGATTACGAACACTAATGACGCGGATTGAACGCGGATTATTTATGATTAATTGGGCTTGATATGCCGTTATTATATGAGAAAGAGTCATACGAAATAAGGGGCGCATGTTTTGCTATTTGGAAAAAGTTTGGCGGCGCTTATAAGGAAACAATAATTGATAAGTCGCTTACTATAGAATTAAAGAAAAGAAATTTGAAGGTAGAAGATCAAAAAAGGATTAATGTTTATTATGACGGTAAAAGAGTGGGAGCTTACGTGCCAGATAAAGTTATAAATGATAAAATTTTAGTTGAAGTAAAAAGCAAGGAATTTATAACCAAGCAAGATGAAAAGCAATTTTGGGATTATTTAAAAGCTTCAAATTATAAATTAGGATTTTTAATAAATTTTGGTACTAATAAATTGGAAATTAAACGGATAGTATATGATACTGCCAGATATATGCGAAAAACAAAATAAAAATTTGCCTATGCCCATATCACAATCCGCATAGTTTCCGCGTAATTATCCGCGTTTTAATCCGCGTAAATCCGCGTATTTTTATCCGCGTTTATCAGCGATATTCATATGTACAGATTAAAAACATTAAGTAATGGCATAAAATTAATAAGCATCCCGATGCGTGGCACTAAGACAGCCACGATTTTATTAATGGTAAGAACCGGTTCAAAATATGAAGATAAAGAAAATAACGGCATTTCGCATTTTTTAGAGCATATGTTTTTTAAAGGCACTAAGAAGCGGCCTAACACTTTAGCTTTAGCCGGAGAATTAGATAGCGTAGGCGGAGAATATAATGCTTTTACCGGAAAAGAATATACTGGCTACTATGTAAAAGTTGATAGCAGTAAAATAAATTTAGCCGTTGATATTTTAAGCGATATGATTTTAAATTCAAAATTTGCCGAAAAGGAAATTGACCGCGAGCGGGGGGTGATTTTAGAAGAAATTAATATGTATCATGATAATCCGATAATGTATATTGAAGATGTATTTGAAAATTGCTTATATGGTGATACTCCGGCGGGCTGGGATACGATTGGCCAAGCTAAAAATATTTTAGATTTAAGAAGAGCAGATTTTTTAGCATATTTTAATTCCCAGTACGGGGCCCAAAATACTATTATTTGTTTAGCCGGAGATATAAAAAATGATATAGAAAAAATAATTCGCCAGTATTTTAACAAGCTGAATAATACAAAATATAAAAATAAAATTCGGGTCAATGAATCGCAGGTAAAGCCAGCCGTGAGAATTCATTTTAAAAAAACAGATCAAGCAACTTTATCACTTGGGGTGCGCAGTTTTCCGATCAACCATCCGGATGAATTTATTTTAAAAATTATTTCCGTTATTTTAGGCGGTTCAATGAGCTCGCGGTTATTTACGGAATTAAGAGAACGCCGCGGTTTAGCCTACTTTGTTAAAACCCAGGCAGAATTTTATACTGACAGCGGCTATTTAGCCGCTCAAGTCGGAGTACCGATTGCTAAAATTAATGAGGCAATTGAAATTATCTTAAATGAATATAAAAAATTAACAAATATTTTAGTTAAAGAAAAAGAGTTATTTAAAAATATTGACTTAATTAAAGGCCGCTTAAGCCTGCAGTTAGAGTTGTCGGACAGTATTGCTAATTGGTATGCCCGCCAGCTAATCCTAAAAGAAAAAATATTAACCCCAGGGGAGTTTTTTGAGAAAATTGAAAAAATTAAATCTAAAGACATTAAGCGGGTGGCGCAAATGATCTTTGTAAATCGAGGTTTGAATCTTGCCATAATAGGACCATTTAATGATAAGAGCAGGTTTGTGAAAAATTTACATTTTTAATTAATTCTTATCAATCTTATTAATCTTTGCCAGTTATAAACTAACGAACACTAATTAACACTAAAGAACACTAATTACGGGCAAAGATTTATAAGATTAATATGAACAACTTGCTTGAAAAATTAAATAAAGAGCAGTTTAAAGCCGTTACTCACAAAGAAGGACCTTTGTTAATCGTGGCTGGCGCTGGGACTGGAAAAACAACCGTTATTACCCAGCGGATTGCTTATCTTATTGAACAAGGCTGGGCTAAATCAGATGAAATTTTAGCTTTAACTTTTACGGAAAAAGCGGCCGGGGAAATGGAAGAGCGGGTAGACCGCTTACTGCCCATGGGCTATTTAGATCTTTGGATTTCTACTTTTCATAGTTTTGGCGAGCGAATATTAAAAGAACATGGCCTCGCAATCGGTTTGCCGGCTGATTTTAAATTATTAAACGAATTTGAGCAATACGCTTTAATAAAGAAAAATTTAGCTAAGTTTGAATTAGATTATTATCGGCCTTTAGGCAACCCGACAAAGTTTATCCGAGAATTACTTAAACATTTTTCCCGAGCGAAAGACGAAAACATATCTCCGGCTGAATATTTAGCTTATGCTCAAGAGTTGCAGGAAAATATGGATAGAATGTTGAGCGGGAGTAAAAAGAAAAATACTCAATTACAAGCACCAAATTCCAATCCGCCAGCTGGCGGATTAAATCTTAAATCTCAAATCTCAAATTTAACGAGTGCCGATAGTAAGCTTGATAAAGAAATAGCAGCTCAAGAAATCGAGCGTATTAATGAGGTGGCTAACGCTTATCATGTTTATCAGCAGTTGCTGTTAGACAATAATGCTTTAGACTTTGGGGATTTAATAAATTATTCAATAAAACTTTTTCGCGAGCGGCCGGGAATATTAGCTGAATATCAAAAGAAGTTTAAGTATATTTTGCTAGATGAATTCCAGGATACAAACTGGGCGCAGTATGAGTTAATTAAGATGTTAACGGCGCCGAATAATAATTTAGTCGTTGTGGGAGATGATGACCAATGCTTGCCAGGCAATAGTTTAATAATGACTAAAAAAGGCGAAAAGAAGATTAATAAAATTAAAAAAGGAGAAGAAGTTGCTACGGCTGTCGGCCGAGGGTATTTAAGTTTTAGCAAAGTGGATTTTATTAATAAGAATAAAAAAAAGGTAAAATTAATTACTTTTATAACTAAGTCGGGCCAGAAAATAACAGTGACTGATAACCACAAGATGTTTTGTTTTATTCCGGCTATTAACCGGCAAGAGCCAAAGGCTAGCCAAAGCTATCATCAATATTATTATGTTTATTTAATGCATAAACAGGAATTAGGCTGGCGTTTGGGCATCACCAATGATTTAATAACTAGATTAAAATTAGAAAGATCTGCCGATAAAATACTAGCAATTAAAGCCTATCAGAATGTAGATGAAGCGCGTTATAATGAAATATTATTATCACTAAAATACGGCATACCAACTGTTTGTTTTCAGGAGCGAGAAGGAGTAATGACGAAAAGGAAATGGAGCGAGAAATTATATGAAGATTTAGATATTTATAAACGAGTAGATGAATTAGCCAGAGATTTAAATATAGACCTGAATTCCCATCAGTTTTGTTTAGAGGGAGTAAATCGAGGAAGTAAAGTTAGAATTAAAATAAATTTAGAGATGTGTTATCGGAGTTATCGATCAAAATACGCTAAAGGCATAACTTTGAGCAGTCCGAAAATAGCGCATTTACTATCAGTTGAAACTTCTCATAAAGAAACAATTAAAAAATTAAAAGACCTAGGATTTAAGTTATATAAAGCTAAAAATGGAGGAAGAAGGTTGAAAAGATCAAGTGATAATATAATATATTTAGGCAAACTAGCAAAAAAAATTCAAAATGCAACCGGTGGTATAATTGAAAATAAAATAAAAGTCGGTAAATTAAATATCCAGCATAGAAAGGCCCTAGTGATTCCGGCTAAGAATATATTAAATGGCATGTTTTTACCAAAAGTCAATAAAAAAGGCATTGTTTATGATCAGATTATTAGCAGAACGGAAGAAAATAGATCGTTGACAGTTTATGATTTGGAAGTAAATAAAACTCATAATTTTGTTGCTAATAATATAGTGGTTCATAATTCAATCTATAAATTCCGCGGGGCCTCGGTCTCAAATATTTTACAATTTAAAAAAGATTATGCAAAATCTGAAGAGACTGTTTTAATTAAGAATTATCGCAGTAAGCAGAATATTTTAGATTTATCGTACGAATTTATTAAACAAAACAATCCGAACCGGCTTGAGTATCAGCTAAATAAAGGCAAGAAGGGGGAAAAGGGCAGAAAGGAGGGAGAGGGGGAGACGGGATTAAATAAAAAATTAGTGGCAGAAGAAAAAGGAAAAGGAGAGATTGAAGTTATTTCTGGGATCGATTTAGCAGATGAAGTTAATAAGGTGGTTGAAAAAATTGCTGATTTAAAAATAAAAGATAAAGTAGCTAGCTGGAACGATTTTGCTATTTTAGTCAGAGCTAATGATAGCGCTAAAGATTTCTGTAATACTTTAGAAATCGCCGGGCTACCTTATCAATTTTTGTCCTCAAGAGGGCTTTATGCAAAAAAAGAAATAATAGATATAATTTCATATTTAAAGCTTTTGGATAATTATCATGAAAGCTCGGCCATGTACCGCATATTAAATCTGCCGGTTTGGCAATTTAGCTATCAGGAAATTGTAAATTTTAATTATTGGGCTAATAAAAAGGCCTGGTCGCTTTATGAAGTTCTAAAAAGCGTTAGCGCCTTAAATTTTAATAAAGAGCTCCAGGAAAAGGCGGGGCGGATTCTAAATTTAATAGATAAGCATACTAGCTTAGCGCGGGAGAAAAGCACGAGCGAAGTAGTTCTAGCTTTTTTAGACGATAGCCAATATTTAAAAAATTTAGTTAGCCAAACCGAGCAGAAAAGCTACCAGGCGGCAAATTTCCTAAACAAATTTTTAAAAAGAATAAAAGAGTTTGAAGCCGGCAGCGATGATAAAAGCATTAGAGCGTTTTTAAAAGAATTAGAGATGGAAATTGATGCCGGCGAAGAGGGCAGCCTGCCGTTTGATATTGAGGCTGGGCCCGAAGCGATAAAAATTATGACAGTTCACGGCGCTAAAGGTTTAGAATTTAAGTATGTATTTATTGCTAGTTTAGTTGATAAGCGTTTTCCGACTATTGAAAGAAAAGAAAAAATATTAATACCTGAAGCTTTAATTAAGGAAATTCTGCCAGTCGGCGATATTCACCTAGAAGAAGAGAGAAGGCTTTTTTATGTAGCGATGACGCGGGCGAAAGCTCATTTATACTTTACCTGGGCGCCTGATTATGGAGGAGTGAGGGAAAAAAAACCGAGCCGTTTTTTAATTTAATGTAATTTAATAAAAAAAGATGTTAAAATGAAAAAAAAGGAAAAAGTTGATAAAATAGACTTTCAAAATAATTTTGCAAAAAAAATCGGATCTGAAGAAAAAAGAAATATTAATAACTTTATCCCTAATTATTTTTCATATACCCAGCTAGCCGCTTTCTCCAACTGCCCTTACCAGTATCGCTTTGCCCATATATTAAAAATTCCCAGACGAGGCAAAGCCCAGTTTTCTTTCGGAAAAACTCTGCATTTAACTATGCAGAAGCTTTTTGAATTAATTAATGAAAAAAAAGGTTTGGGCCAAAGCGACTTATTTAATAAAAAAACAGCGGAAACTAAAAATTCTAAAATTAGCTTAGAAGAAATATTAAAGATTTACGAAATTGCCTGGCTAGACGATTGGTATAATAATAAAGCGGAAAAAGAAGAATATCGAAAAAAAGGCAAAGAAATTATTAAGGGATTTTATGAAAAATATAAAGGCGTGTGGCCAGAGGCAAAATATTTAGAAAAGGGTTTTAATTTTAAAGTTGAAGTTGATAATGAGGCATATACAATTCGCGGGGTAATTGATCGGATTGACCTAAAAGATGGCAAGCTAAAAGTGGTTGATTATAAAACCGGCCAGGCAAAAGAAAAATTAAGTTTTGAAGAGAAAGAGCAATTACTTTTATACCAGCTGGCTTTAGAAAATATTTTTAGCGAGGAGATCGGGGCTGTTTCGTTTTATTATTTAAATAATAATAGCGAGGTTGAATTTTTAGGCAGCCAAGAAGAATTAGATAAGATGAAGGAAAAAATAGCTTTAACCATTAAGGAAATTAAGCTTGGCGATTTTCCTCCGCGGCCGAGCCAGCTTTGTAAATACTGCGATTTTTTTAATATCTGCGAATTTAGGAAAGCGAGCTAGACGACGTAAATAGTAAATAGCCTGCCTGCGCAGGCAGGTAAACAGTAAACTAGTTACTATAATTTATTTATTATTGGCTGTTTATTTTCAAGTTTGTCATGAGCTTTGGCCTGAGCTTGGGTCGAATGGCTGGTTGAATAGTCTTTCGGCTTAAATATATGTTTAACATATCATCAGAAAGGAAAAAATATAAAAAAATTATTGACTTTTTAAAAGTTAAAAAGCCTTTAGTTATATTTATTTTAGAAACAACCGGGCCTTCAATCCCGATAGATAAAATTTTTGAGATTGCTTATATTAAAATACTTCCTAATGGCCGGGTAATAAAAGATAGGTTCATTTTAAATCCGGAAATAGATATATCTGAAGAATCAATGTCAATTCATGGCATTAAAAATAAAGAGCTAAAAGACCGCCCTACTTTTAGAAAAATGGCTAAGGAAATTTGGGATATTTTTAATAATTGCTATTACGGGGGATATAATATATTAGATTTTTATTTGCCTTTGCTTCGGCGTGAGTTTATTAGGGTAGGGATGGATTTTGAATATAACGAAAAAGAGGTGATAGATTCAAAATTAATTTTTGATTATATGGAGCCGAGCACTTTATCCGGCGCTTACCGCTATTATTGCCAAAAAGAGCACTTAGATATTTATAATGCCATGGCTGATGTTGAGGTAGCGATTAATATATTAGCCCGCCAGCTAGAAACCTATAAAAGTATTATTGATTTGCCTTTTATTAATAATATCCATGGGCCGCAAGAAGAGAAATATATTGATCATAAGAAAAAATTTTATTGGCGGAATGGCGAAGCTTATTTTACTTTTTCAAAATATAAGGATACGCCCTTAGCTGAAGTAGTTAAGGCTGATCCGGATTTTTTAGGATGGATTTTAAAAGCTGATTTTTCCGAGGAAACAAAAAATATTATTAGAAAAGTTTTAAAAAAATATTCTAGTAATAAATAGATTTGAGTAGGCTAGCTAATAAAAGTAATAATTTTTAATTTATCTACCTAATCTTTTTTAGTTTACTTATAATCAGTAGTTACGCGCTTAGGTAATACAGCTTATTTTGAAGTAAGTTAGAATTTGTCTGCTAACGAAAAGTATAGTTCCACGAATTACAAATCCCTAACGAATTTACAAATATTAGTAAAACGTTAAAATTGAAATTTGTAAATTTGTTCCGCCAGCTGGCGGATGTAGTTTGTGGAAAATTAATTATCAATATCATAGAATCTGTAATTAAAATAAGTTAAATTTTACTACCGCGTAAGTTCTGTAATAAATTAAATTTATGGATTTATTTTCACATGCCTTATGGACTAATTTAGTTTTTAAAGAGTTGCCAATTGAGCAAAGAAGTATGGCAATATTTTTCGGTACGGCTCCTGATTTAGTAAGCTTTTCGACTATTACTTTAAAGCATTTTTTCCAAAAAACTTTGCATTTTGAAGCCCCGCCTTTATCGGTTATTCCTAAATACGTTTTTAAATTATATAATTTTACCCAGAGTTTAGTTATTTGGGTAGGAGTATTTTTTTTATTTAAATTATTTGGTTTTAATTGGTGGGCGCTAGCTTACAGCGCCTGGGGCTTGCATATTTTATTTGATATTTTTACTCATACTTCTAAATTTTTTCCAACGCCAATTCTCTGGCCTTTTTCTAGTTTTCATTTTTCTGGTATTAATTGGAGCAACAAATGGTTTATGCTGTTTAATTACGCGGTTTTAACTTTTATGTACTTGGTATACTATTTTTAATCTATAATGCGAATCTACGAATTAATGCAAATACCGCAAATAGCGGATACATGCGAATGACGTTAATAAATTATTAGTATTTGCGTTATTCGTGTTATATTTGTTTGCTAAAATTAAATTAAATAGCTAAAATAGAATTATGGATGATTCAAAAATAAAGCCAATAAAAAATGAAAAAGAGAGGGAAATTAGCGTTAAGGAAATGGCCGGAGATGAGAATTTTGATATAACTTTACGGCCGAAGAGGTTAGCTGAATATATCGGCCAGGGAAAAATCAAGGATAGCCTTTACATTTCAATGACTGCGGCAAAAAAAAGGAATGAACCGATTGAGCATGTTTTATTATATGGCGCGCCTGGGTTGGGTAAAACCACGCTTGCTCACGTTATCGCCAACGAATTAGGCGCAAATATTCGGGTTACCTCCGGGCCGGCGATTGAAAAAAGCGGTGATTTAGCTGCTATTTTGACTAACTTGAGCGAAGGTGATATTTTATTTATTGACGAAGTCCACCGCTTAAATAAAGTAATTGAAGAAATCCTTTATCCGGCGATGGAAGATTATGCTTTAGATATTATTATTGGTAAAGGTCCGTCAGCCCGGACCTTAAGAATTGATTTGCCGAAATTCACCATTATCGGGGCGACTACTAAGGCGAGTTTAATATCAGCTCCTCTCAGAGATCGTTTTGGCATTACTTTTCATCTAAATTTTTATGAAGAAGAAGACATTAGTGATATTATCCGGCGGAGCGCCAGAATTTTATCGGTTGAAACCGATGAACAGTCAATTGCTTCAATTGCTAAGCGTTCCCGCCGGACTCCGCGGGTAGCTAATCGGCTATTAAAAAGAGTACGGGATTATTGCCAGGTTAAAGGCGATGGCCGTTTGAATAGTGAATTTTGCCAGCAGGCTTTCGCCATGTTGGAAGTTGATGAGTTGGGCCTTGATTGGCTTGATCGTAAAATTATCGAAACTATAATTGATAAATATAACGGCGGACCGGTAGGTTTAAATACGATTGCGGCGGCCACGGGCGAGGATATGGCTACGATTGAAGAAGTTTATGAGCCATATTTAATGCGGCTTGGGTTTTTAGACCGTTCTCCCCGGGGTAGAGTAGTAACTGATATTGCTTACCGGCATTTAAATAAAAAAAAGCCAGGGCAAGGCAGGCTAATTTCTAAATTATAATTCCTGCCTGCCGGCAGGCAGGTCTAATTTCTAACCGTCAGCAAGCGGATTTGAATTTATAATTTTGGATTTTAAATTTGATTAGAAATTAGGACTTAGTAATTAGAAATTTAATAACTTATGTTTTTCCCACTATATTATATTTTAATATTATATTCCATATTTTTAATTATTTGGATAATTTTTAGTATTATTGCAATTTATCATATGCTTAAGTTCGGATTTAAAAATTATCCAACTTATATCATAACTTTTGTTTATATTATAATATCATTACTTATATTAATATTTTCGTTTCTTTACCTTAGCCAAATTGATTGGCGGACTACAGTAAATTTATTTAATAATATAATCCAAGTTGATTCGCCATTTTATATTTCCCCTTAAATTTTTTATTTTGTATACCTAGCTTATAATAAACAAAGTTAAAAAATAATAATATGTTATCAATATATCGTTTGCCTAATCAGTTGCCAGACGAAAAAATAATTAAAGTTTTAAGGCGCGATGTTTTTATTTTATTTAAGAAAATTGTTCTTTTTATGTTTTTGATATTATTGCCTTTTGCCTTTTTTTATTTTATAATTCAATCGCAAAATAATTTATTATCAGGCCAGCTTTCTTATCCGGTTATTGTTTTAGGAACAAGCGCTTACTATTTATTTATCTGGTTATTTTTCTTTTTTTCTTTCATTGATTATTATTTAGATATTTGGATAATTACTAATGAGAGAATTATTGACGTTCAGCAGGAAGGATTTTTTTCGCGGACAATCGCCGAACAAAGGCTTTATCGAATCCAGGATGTGACAAGCGAAGTGCATGGCTTTTTCCCTACAATATTAAAATATGGGGAAGTATATGTACAAACTGCTGGGACTAAGCAGAGATTTATATTTTATGAGGTACCCTTACCTGATCAAGTGCGAAATACGATTATTAAATTAGCCGAAAGAAGTAAAAGAAAATATGGTATCAACTAAGGTATTTTCTTATTTTTTTTATGAAGTTGAGCGACTTTGATTATAAACTGCCTAAAAATTTAATTGCTCAAAATCCAATCAGACCGCGAGATCATTCGCGGCTTTTAATTGTTAATAAAAAAACCAATACAATTGAGCATAAGTATTTTTATAATATAATAGATTATTTACAGCCTGGGGATGTATTAGTTTTAAATAATTCAAAAGTTTTTCCGGCTCGTTTGCTTGGTAGAAAAAAAGCAACTGGTGGACAGATTGAAGTTTTTTTAAATCAAAAAATTAAGGGAAATATATGGCAGTGCTTATTAGCTGGCCATGGTCGAAAAATTGGTTTAGAAATAATTTTTAATCATCAATTAAGCGGGCGAGTAATAAAAGATAATAAAGATGGAACCTGGGCAATAAAGTTTAATAAAAGCGGTAAAGAATTAATAAGAGCTATTAAAAAAGTTGGCCAGACTCCTTTACCGCCATATATTAAAAGGTTAAATAAAAAGCAACAGACTGGTCTAGATAATTCAACGCCCAGGGGAGGGTTGGACGCAAAGGCTTATCAGACAGTCTATGCCGATAATAAAAAATTTGGTTCAGTCGCGGCGCCGACAGCTGGTTTCCATTTTACCCCAGAACTAATAAAAAAATTAAAAACTAAAGGGGTGCAAATAGAATTTATTACCCTGCATGTCGGGCTAGGGACGTTTGCGCCAGTTAAAGTAGAAAAAATTGAAGAGCATAAAATGCATGCCGAAATAGCAGAAGTAAAAAAATCAGTGATTAGCCGCATATTAAAAGCAAAGAAAGAAAAAAAGCGTATTATAGCAGTCGGGACAACCAGTGTTAGAGTATTAGAAGGTTTAATTGCGAAAGAATTAAATGGAACGGCCTTAAAGGCTGCTAATTACAAATTACCAATAACAACTTTTATTTACCCTGATTATAGGTTTAAAATAGTTGATTCTCTAATTACTAACTTTCATCTGCCAAAATCTACTCTGATAATGTTAGTTTGTGCTTTGGCCGGAAGAAAAAATATTAAAAAAGCTTATCAGACAGCGATCAGTAAAAAGTACCGTTTTTATAGCTACGGTGATGCTATGCTGATAATTTAGCCTATACTCTGAAACTGGAAATTAGTTTTTAACTAATACTAATGTTTTGTCTATAGTTCCTCCCCCTTCATATAAGGGGGAGGGCAGGAGGGGGTCATGTCTTCTCCCCCTTGATAAGGGGGAGGGCAGGAGGGGGTCTTAAATAAAAATAATATTTGATTTTATTTACCCCACCCTCGCCTCGCTAAAGCTTGAGCGAAGCGGGCTGTCCCTCCCCTTAAATCCGCCAGCCGGCGGAGGAAGGTGAGGGAACACTAAATAATTTATTAGTTATTAGCTTAAAAGTGAATTTCCGTATTCATAGCCTTTATACTTGATTTTTTTTCAATACAATGTTATAGTTACTTAAAGCAATAATTAATTAATAATAGAAAAATAAGCATAAATTAATTAGTTAACATTTTAAAAGAAAAATAATATTTATTTCTCTTTTTTTCTTGTTGTTCTTATTTTTTTATTTTTTAAATTCCATGCTACGAAGTTTTTTTAGTTTTATTTTTGAGTTAGTTAAAATTGTCGTTATTTCTCTAGCTATTATCATACCGATAAGGTATTTTTTAATCCAGCCTTTTTATGTCAAAGGAGCTTCAATGGAACCTAATTTTTTTGATCATGAATATTTAATTATTGATGAAATTTCTTATCGTTTTTCTGAACCGAATAGGGGCGATATTATAGTTTTCCGTTACCCGCTTAACCCCCAGGAATATTTTATAAAAAGAATAATCGGGCTACCAGGAGAGAAAATTCAGATAAAAGACGGAGAAATTTTAATATATAATAGCCAGTATCCAACCGGAGAGGTAATAGAAGAAGATTACTTATCTCCGGGCACAAAAACTTATAGCCTAAATGAAGAGATGATTACTTTAGAAGATGATGAATTTTATGTATTAGGTGATAATCGAAATTCCTCAAAAGATTCTCGAACTTTTGGTTCAGTTAATAGTAGTTTTATTTCAGGTAAAGTATTGCTTCGCGGCTGGCCTTTTAATCGTATTAATTTTTTTGGATCTCCCGAGTATGATTACTAATTTTTTAACTATAATTTATTTTTAGCAATTTTATTAAATGCCAAAGAAAAAAATAATAACAACTAAAGAAGCTAAATTTAAAACTAGTGAAACTAAAACAAGAGCAGTTAAGAGATTTTTTCGTTTAAGAGGAATGAAAGATATTTTATTTGACGAATATAAATATTGGGATTTAGTAATTAAAAAAGCTAATGAGTTAGCTAAAGCTTATGGCTTTAAAAGCATAAAAACTCCGATTATGGAGAGCGCTGCTTTATATGAGCGGTCAAGCGGCCGGACAAGCGATGTGGTAACTAAAGAAATGTATTCTTTTATTGATAAAAACGGAGAAAAAGTTGCTCTGCGCCCGGAAGCTACCCCCGGCTTAGTTAGAGCTTATATTGAACATGGCATGTTTAATTTGCCTCTTCCTGTAAAGATGTTTTGGCTAGGCCAGATTTTCCGCCACGATCGGCCGCAAGCAGGACGCTATCGGGAATCTTACCAGTTTGATTTAGAAGTTTTTGGCGAAGCTAGTCCGGTTTCAGATTTTTTAATCATTTTAATCGCTTATAATTTTTTTCGTGAGTTGCAAGTTGATGTGCAAATACAAATTAATAGTATCGGCTGCCAGGAATGTCGAGAAGAATATATAATAAAACTGCTTGATTTTTATAAAGAAAGAGGAAAGCGCTCTAAGTTATGTAGTGAGTGTCGAAAAAGAATAATAAAAAATCCCTTAAGGCTACTCGACTGCAAAGATGAAAAATGTATTTCCTTAAGAGAAGAAGCTCCGCAAATTGTTGATTTCCTTTGCGAAAGTTGCCGGGAGCATTTTATTCGTGTATTGGAATATTTAGACGAGTTAGATTTGCCTTATAATTTAAATCCTTATTTAGTCAGAGGTTTAGATTATTATAATCGGACAGTTTTTGAAATTTGGTCGGCGGACGAAGCTGACGCTGCGAAAGGGCAACTGGCTTTAGGCGGCGGAGGTAGATACGACAGCCTGGTTGAATTAATGGGAGGCCGGCCAACACCAGCTTGCGGGATGGCTATTGGAATTGAGAGAACGATTTTAAAAATTAAAGAAAAAAGCATTCCTTTAAAAAAAGATCAAGAAAAAATAATTTTTATTGCTCAGCTTGGAGAACAGTCGCGAAGAAAAGTTATAGTTTTATTTGAAGAGTTGCGCCGATCCGGATTTAAAGTTAGGCAGGCTTTTATTAAAGATAGTTTAAAAGCACAATTAGAAGAAGCCAATCGATTAGGGGCAAAATACAGTTTAATTTTGGGCCAGAAAGAATTAATGGATGGAACGATTTTACTCCGGGACATGGAATCAGGCATACAAGAAATTATTGATTATAAAAAAATAAACCTTGAGTTAGAAAAAAGGCTTAATAATGGAGAGAAGTAATATTTTGATATTAATAGCTAGAAAAGATAGATGGGAAGCAGAAAGGAAGTAAAAAGTAATAAGTTTCCAGCTGGGGCGGATCAGCCTCTGGCTGAAAAAGTAAAAAGTTTATTAGGGCATAGGTACCTAGGGCTTAGGACGAATATGAATTTAGAATTTTGTTCCGCCAGCTGGCGGATTGAAATTTGTAATTTTATTTAATATAAATTATTATTAATTTAAAAATCCCGATTATTCGGGACTAGAATGGGGGTGGCCACGTGGTAGAGTTTAAACGAAAAAAAGGAGAAAGCTTTGAAAGTTTTTTACGGCGGTTTAATAAAGGGATGCAACAGAGTGGTAAGCTATTCACTATCCGCCAGCGTAAGTATCTAACGCCAAAAAAAAATAAAAGACAGCAGAAAGAATACGCTTTAACTAGCTTAAAATTAAGAAATAAAAGAGAGTATCTAAAAAAGATTGGTAAATTAAAAGAAGAAGATAAGAGGAGAAAGTAAGCTTAAATTTTATTTATGAATTTAGAGAATAAAATTAATGATGATTTGAGAAGGGCGATACTGGCCAAAGATGGATTATTAAAATCAGTTTTACGTTTGCTTAAAACTGCCTTAGCTAATAAGGAGATATCTTTACGGCAAGCTGGAGTTGCTGAATTAACTGATGAGGATGTGCAGGCAGTAATAAAAAGCGAAATTAAAAAAAGGTTGGATTCATTTACCGCTTATAAAGATGGAAATCGCCAGGACTTAGCCGAACAGGAAAAAAAAGAAGCCGAAATATTAAAGTTGTATTTGCCGGAACAAATGAGTGAAGAAGAAATTAAAAAGGTGGTAAAAGATGTTATTGAATCGATTGGCGAAGTAAGCGAGAAGGATTTTGGCAGAGTAATCGGCCAGGTAATGGCAAAAGTTAAAGGCCAGGCTGATGGTAATTTAGTGAGTGGAATAGTAAAAAAAGTTTTAGCAGAAAAGAAATAATTATAAAAAAATGTAGGGGTTAAACATTGTTCGACCCCTACATTTTTTTATATTCTTGGAATAAATCTTTTTACTTTATCTAAGGTTGAAATTCGAGCATACTGCTTTATTTTATTGCGCGCTCGGTTAGTTTTTACAAATTTTAACCAATCGCGGTTCGGCCCCTTGCGATTTTTTTCAATAATTATTTCTACTAAATCGCCGTTTTTTAATTCTTGGTCAAGCGTAGCGATTTTATCATTTATTAATGCCCCCATAGTTTTATTACCGACATCAGTATGGATTTCATAAGCAAAATCAACCGGAGTAGAACCAGCCGGTAATTCTAAAACATCGCCTTTAGGCGAAAAAACAAAGATTCTATCTTTAAAAATATTGAATTTAATTTTTGTAATAAAGTCAGTAGTATCTTCGGCCTCTCTTTGAATATTTAAAATTTCTTTTATCCATTTTGGCTGTTGCAAATATTTTTCGTCTTCACCTTTTTGCTTATAGTGCCAATGGGCAGCAATTCCATAAAGCGATTCATCCTGCATTTCATTGGTTTTTATTTGGAATTCAGTCGCTTTGCCTTCTGGGCCGAAAACAGTAGTATGCAAACTGCGATAACCGTTTGGTTTTGGCACGGCAATATAATCTTTAAATCTTTTTACTTTGGGCTTCCAGGTGGCGTGAATAATCCCTAGGACTTTATAACAATCAGAGATTGTGGGTACAATTATGCGAAGAGCAAAGACATCATATATTTCATCAAATTTTCTGTCTTTTCTCTGCATTTTTAAGTAGATGCTATATAGATGTTTAAAGCGATCTTCAAGCAGGTAATTTATTTTTGCTTCGTCTAATTTTTGTTCGACGATATTTTTTACTTTTTGGATATATTGATTTCTTTCAATTTTTTTCTCAACTTCATATTTATATTCTAATTTTTTAAATTCTTCAGGAAAAAGATATTTAAAGCAAATATCCTCCATTTGCCATTTAAGCCTCCAAATGCCTAATAAACCGGCTATCGGGGCGTATATTTCTAAAGTTTCGCGGGCAATCCTTTCTCGTTTATCCGGCGGCAAAGCGTCTAAAGTTCTTAAATTATGCAAGCGGTCGGCAAATTTAATTAAAATAAC
This sequence comes from Patescibacteria group bacterium, assembly GCA_043821805.1. Taxonomy (GTDB): domain Bacteria; phylum Patescibacteriota; class Patescibacteriia; order Patescibacteriales; family CAYMCJ01; genus JBDRCJ01. Next base: position 2,643 of record JBDRCJ010000068.1, on the reverse strand, counting down.
CCGCAGATCGCGGGCCATGGCTAAAAACATTTTACGTAAACTTTCCTTATACCTTTCAATCCCGCGGTATTTAAGTTTGCTTAATTTAGTAATTCCTTCGACTAAATCAGCCACTTCCTTGCCAAAGTTTTTTTTAATATCCTCTAGGCTATTGTCAGTGTCTTCGGGAATATCATGCAGTAAACCGGCCAAAACAGTCTTATAGTCAGCTTTTATTTGCGCTAAGATAAAAGCTGTATGCAGGCTATGCTCAATATAAGGCTCGCCGGTTTTTCTTTTTTGTTTTTGATGAGCGTTAGCCGCATATTCATAAGCTAATCTAAGCAGGTCAGTGTCTGCTTTAGGGTCATTTTCTTTAACTTTATTTATTACTTGCTCAATAGTCATAAAAATTTGCGTTGAGTCTTTTTTTTATGGTATAATAACATTAAATAATATAATTGTGGATTAGTCAATATTAATTTAGATTTTAGATTTAAAATTTTTCGATTTTAGATTTTTTTGGTATTATTTAATTTAAATCTAAAATCTAAAATCTTATATCATAAATTAATCATTCCCCATGCTTAAAAATGATAAAAAATATATAAAAATAGCCTTGGGCAGCTTGCTAATATTGTCAGTGGCTATTTTTTTATTGCCGAAAATTACTTTGGCGCAAAACTCAACCGATGAATTATTTTATGGAGGTACGCAAGAAGAAGTAGGGGCGGCGATTGGTTTAAGCGAAGGAGATCCGAGAGTCATCGCGGCTCGGATAATAAGAGTCGCTTTGGGGTTTTTAGGCTTAATCGCTCTGGTTTTAATAATTTATGCTGGCTGGCTTTGGATGAGTAGCGCCGGCGAGGAAGATAAGATAAACCAGGCTAAAAAAATAATAAAAAATGCGATAATCGGCTTAATTATTATATTAATGTCTTTTGCGATTGTTAGCTTTGTTTTAAATAAATTGCTTGAAGCAACCACTTACGGCCCGCCTGGCGATGGTTCTGATGCTGGCCGGCCCGGAGGCGGTTTAGGGGCGATTGGCGCATGCGCGGTGGAAAGCGTATATCCCGAACCATTCCAGAAAGAAGTACCGAGAAATACTTCAATTATTGCTACTTTTAAAGAAGAAGTTAATCCGGCTACAATTATGGATGATAATAGCCGATTATTAACTGACGGTCAGGTGATAATTTATAAAAGCATTGATGATAGAAGTGATGAAAATAATTGGATTACTGATGTGAGCGTTTCTACTACTAATAATAAAACCTTTATTTTTATTTTAGATAAATGGCTTGGCTCGCCCTCGGAATATATTTGGTATTCAGTTTATTTATCAAATAGTATTGAAAAGCTAAACAGCGATAGTGTAAACAAAGGAATTTTTAGCAATTGTCGGTTAGATTATTTAGAATGGCAGTTTGAAGTCAGTAATAAAGTAGATTTAACCCCGCCGCAAGTTAAAGTAAACGGCGTTTTTCCTAAACCAGATAGTATAAAAGCGAGAAACGCGGTAATTCAAATTAGTTTTAATGAAGCGATAATGCCCATTACTGTATCTGGCACAGCCGAAGAAGTTATGGATTATATTAGAATTAAATGTACAAATGGAGCCGAGTGCGATACAACTAGCACTGATTTTTTTGCTTGCGGAAGCGATGTCTGCGTTGACGGGAAATTTCTTATATCGCCTAATTACCGCACGGTTGAATTTATTAGCAATAATCAATGCGGGGTAAATACTTGCGGTGAACCAATATATTGTTTGCCGGAAAATAAACAGCTTAGCGTGGAGTTAGTAGCAGCTAGTTTAATTTCTTGTGCAAATGACAATGACTGTGCGGCAAAAAGTCCTTATATTACTTGTACTAATAATCATTGCCAGAACATTGCGGAAGAAAATTATCCGCAATCAGTATACCCGATGGATGGAATAATGGATTTAGCGTTAAATTCTTTAGACGGTAACCGGGATGGTAAAGCGGCTGGCCCAGATAGTTATTATGATGAAAATATTGGCGACCAGAATCTGGGTGATAATTTTAAATGGTCTTTTTCTACTAATGACCAAATAGATATTAGCCCGCCGACTATTACTTCAACTGATGCTTACCATAATGAAGCAGATGTTAATTTAACTAATCCGATTGCCGTAAATTTTTCCGAATTAATGATGCATAGTAGTTTGCATACTGGCATAACTATTATAAATAATGGAAAAGATAAGATTACACACCAGGCAATTAATCTTTGGGATAAAGACCCAACAAAGCCAACCCCGGGTTTTTGGATTAATTCTGAAAATATCACTGAAGCAGAATCTCCTTATACCAAGGCTGAAATTAGGCATGCAATGTTTGGCACATCAAACTATCGGGCGCAAGTTGGGTCAGGCGTAAAAGATGCATTCCAGAATTGCTTTATGCCGTCTTCGGGGGTTGGTTGTACCGGCGATCCTTCTTGCTGCGGAGGAGTATCAACTCCAACAAGTGAATGCGCTAATTAAATAATTCTTATAAATCTTATTAATCTTTGCAAGCAATATACTAATTGCCACTAATTTTCACTAATAGACACTAATAACGGGCAAAGATTTATAAGATTAATAAGATAGTTATTTTTGATAATACAGTATTTATAAGATGAATAAGAAAC
>JBDRCJ010000067.1:0-2652 GCA_043821805.1 Patescibacteria group bacterium | reverse complement strand
CTTTCCTTTTTCTCCAGCTTGTCTTTTTTCATAATCTCTTTGTACGTCCGTTGATTCATTATTAAATTCCCTCATACTTCTAATAAACCTGATAAAATCCTTTTCATCCACAAAAATATTTCTTTTATCAACACCCCGGTTGTAGATATGATAATAGTTACCAGTTTGAAATTGGAATTTGCGCATAAATTGACAAAAACTAGTCTATCAACTAATTTAAGATTAACAGAAATAAAAAAAGGAAGCAATTTGCTCTTTAAAAAATTTATAAATTTGCAACAAAAGGAGATATAAGATGAAAGAAAGAATTTTATTTAGAATTCCAGAAGTAATTCCAAATATGCATTGCCACAGCCGGGGATTTCGGGAGAGGTATAAGACTACGATATTTCAAATGTTAGCCGAAGCCCAGAAATCTTTAATAAGTATTATGGCTTTTATGCCCAACACTAATCCGCCGATTATTAACTTTCCGATGCTAGAAGCTGTGTTAAAATTAATCGTGCGGGCGAAAGAAAAACTTGGCATTATCCATGATCAGTATGTTTGGTTCGGAGTAACTGATAACAATCTAGGCATGTGCAAGATTGCTCTTATCCATCCTTTAGTTATTGGATTAAAAGTATACCCGAAAGCCTTAGGCGGCAAAACAGTTACTACCGGGAAAATCGGGGTTATGGATAGGATAACAATTTTAGTGGCCATGGAAATAGCAAGAAACGCAAATAAGCCAATCGCTTTTCACTGTGATGACCCGGATATTATTGCTAAAACAGGCGGTCATCCGATTGAAGCGGAAATAGAATATGTTAAAAAGATTTTGCATTTAGCTAAATTAGTCCCCGGGGTTAAAATAATAATCTGCCATGTTTCTTGCAGAGAGTCTGCGGAGCTTATTCTGCGGGCGCAGGCAGAAGGCATGCAGGTTGTTATTGAATTATGCCCGCATTATCTTTGGTTTGACAGCGCTGGAACTAACTGGAAGCCTGGGTTGTCTCCAGCTTTTTATAAATGTTTTAATAATTTGCGCGGGCCAGAACACCGGGAATTTTTAGTAAGTTTGTTGAAAACCGATAATCCTTTGATTATTATTAGCACTGATGATGCTTGGCATGCTAAAGAGGAAAAGCTAAGTTTAAATCCACCGGGCGGGATTCCTTCAATTCGCGAGATGGTGCCATTAATAGTAACTTTTGCTGTACAGCATAAAATTTCCGAGCAAAGAGTTGCCGAACTGATATCATTTAACCCCAGTAAGGTCTTTGGGATTGAAATTTTTAGAGAGATGATAGGTTATGAATGGGAAGAAAGAGAAGATGATATTTTATATAATGGCGGGAAAGTAGTTAATCCCTGGAATGGTTCCCGATTATATTTCCCAGTGATATAATAATAAAAAGAGGTCGACTCAACTATGAGCCGACCTTGTTTTTTTGTTAGGATTAAGCAGATTAACCTTCTAATTGCTTGTACAAGCAATTAGAAGGTCGCAATTACTTAAAGTCCTCTACTTTAATTTGCGAAATATGAGAAAAACCTTTTCTTAACATATATTGTTCTATACCATAGCGGATTTTTATTAAAATTTCCGGATCAGTAAACGCTCCTGTTCCGACTTGAATAGCAGAAGCTCCATACGCGAAATACTTAAGAGCTATTTCCCAATTAATTATACCTCCGGCTCCAAATATTGGCAGCTGAGGGAATTGCCACTTCATTGAGCTGACTTTTTCCAAACCAACCGGGTAGATCGCTTCTCCGGAAAGCCCGCCATAATTATTACCAACTACCGGCCTTAAGGTTTCAAGGTCAACATCAGTCGCCGGAATTGTATTTATAAGGGTAACAGCATCTGCGCCTGTATCGATCGCTACCTTTGCGACCGATATGGCATTGTCAGCGGGCGGAAGCTTAACAATTAAAAAGGCTTTGGGCGCTGCCTTCCTTACGGCATAACAGACATATCCGGTCAGCTCTGGGGATTTACCAATTATGCAACTATTAAGATTTGGGCAGGAAACATTTATTTCAAGAATTTTTATTTCTATCCCAAAAAGTTCAAAAGCTAGTTTAGCATATTCATCTGGGGTTGAACCAGAGATATTGGCAATAACCGGAATATTTAACTTTTGCCAGGAAGGCAGATCTTCTTTAATAAATCTTTTTAAACCTTTACCGGCTAAGCCGATAGAATTTATCATGCCGCATGGCGTTTCAGCAACGCGATGCCCCTTGTTACCCGCTCGCTCTTCTAAACGAATGCCTTTGGTTATAACTGCTCCTGCTTGAGTTAAATCAATATGTCTTGACTCAGAAGCAAGATTATCACAGCCAGAGGCAATCATAAAAGGATTGTTGAGCACTAACATATTTCCCGACATGCCGGTTATTACGGTCCTGAATTTATCCTTCTCGGGCGTCCTTTTTGTTTGTTTAGCCTTTATTAGGCATTTAGCTGGTTTATCTCTTTTTAACAATTCTAGCCAGTCTACTTCAGCGGCATTAAAAAAGGGACCGTCTTGGCAAAGGTATTTTATTTTACCATAATTCATCGGGATAGAACATCCGAGGCATGAACCTGCGCCGCCGCAAGCCATTCTCTCTTCAAGCGAGACAAAGCATTGGTTATCGTTATACTTAGCGAGTTGGTAA
>JBDRCJ010000066.1:0-8488 GCA_043821805.1 Patescibacteria group bacterium | reverse complement strand
TGAAGGAATTGAATGGGGGATTTACCGCACATTAACCAGTTTAGGCGCGGCAGCCGCTGCTTCTTTAGGAGGTTTTATTGCGTTTCGATACAGTTTTACGCCGGTATTTTTATTAATCAGCCTAACTTCTTTGGTCGGTTCTTTGTTTTTAGTCGGCATTTATAAAAAAATGAGAACCGGTAATATTTTATTTAATTAACTTGATTATTCATGGAAAATAAAGAAAAAAATATTCCAAAGCATGTTGGGGTTATTATGGACGGAAATCGGCGCTGGGCGCAGGAACGGAATTTGCCGACTTTTGAAGGCCATTTACAGGGTTATGAAAAAATGAAAGAAGCTCCAGGTTGGTTTTTTTCTCGGAAAGTAGCAGTTTTGTCAGTTTTTGCTTTTTCTACTGAAAATTGGCAGAGAAGACAGGAAGAAGTAAATTATTTAATGAAGTTAATAAAAAAATCAATTGACGAAGAAGTTAATAATGCCATGGAAAAAGGTTATCGGGTTTTAATTAGCGGTCAGATTGACGAGCTGCCTGGTGATTTACCAGAAGCCTGCAATAATATAATTAACCAGACAAAAAATAATACTGTCGGAACGTTAAACATCTGTTTAAATTACGGTGGGCGAATAGAAATAGTTGAGGCTATTAAGAAAATGATAAAAAATAAAATTACGTTTGAACAAGTGCACGAAGGCATAATAAAAAAATATTTGTATAATGGAGATTTACCTGACCCAGATATTATCGTACGCACTTCTGGGGAACATAGAATTTCCGGTTTTCTTCTTTGGCCAGGAGCATATAGCGAGCTTATGTTCATGAAAAAATACTGGCCTGAATTTGAAGAGAATGACGTAGATTTAATTTTAAACGAATATGCCGAGCGAAAGAGAAGATTTGGGGGAGACGATGGTTAATTTTAGATTTTATGATTTTAGATTTAAGAATGATGAATACGAGTGAGATTATTGAAATTTTTGAGATTATTAGGATATTTAGGATTTTGGATTTTTACAATTTTCTGTGTTCTATGTTCCTTGTTTTATGTTTCATGTTATGGGTTACGGGTTATGAGGCGTTTGTTCCTTGTTCTATGTTCTGTGTTCTCTGGTTAAGATTTGAATAATATTTAAGGGTTTGCTAAGATTGTGGCATGGATAAAATAAAAAAAATTACACCACTAGCTGATCGAATGAGGCCGGAAAACTTAGAAGATTTTTTAGGCCAGAATGAAATAGTGGGCGAGGGGAAGTTACTTAGGCAGGCGATTGAAAACGATAATATTCCTTCGATGATATTTTGGGGGCCGCCAGGCAGCGGTAAGACCACCTTAGCTTATATTATTGCAAAAAAGACAAAAGCGGAATTTGTTCGTTTCAGCGCGGTAACGAGCGGTGTTCGAAATTTAAAGGAAGCGATAAAAAAAGCGCGGGAGAACGAAATTGAAGATAAAAAGACTATACTTTTCATTGATGAAATTCATCGTTGGAATAAAGCCCAACAAGATGCTTTACTGCCGCACGTGGAAAGAGGTACAATAATATTAATAGGAGCGACAACAGAAAATCCAAGTTTTGAAGTACGCGGCGCTCTACTATCTAGATGCCGGGTTTTTGTTTTAAAACAACTTACTAAAACACAGATCGTAGATATTATTTTACGGACTTTGGCGGATAAGGAAAACGGTTTAGGAAATTTAAAAATTAAAATTGATGATAAAACTATAAATTCCCTGGCGCAGATGAGTAACGGCGATGCTAGAGTATCTTTAAACGCATTAGAATACGCAAGTTCAATTAGTCAAAAAATTAACATTGAAGTTTTGAAGGAAGCTTTCCAGAAATCGTATTTACTATATGATAAGGACGGAGAAGAGCATTATAATATTATTTCTGCTCTGCATAAAGCCATGCGCGGCTCTGACGCTAATGCCGCCTTATATTGGCTAGCCAGAATGCTTGAAGCTGGAGAAGATCCATTATATATTGCCCGCCGGATTGTGCGGTTTGCTTCCGAAGATATTGGTATAGCGAATTCGCGCGCTTTAGAGCAGGCGGTTACGGCCTATAATGCCTGCCATTTTATTGGTTTGCCAGAGTGCAATGTGATTCTCGCTCAGGCAATAGTATATATGGCTAAATGCAAAAAATCTAATGATTTATATACTGCCTACGCTAAAGCGGCCCGCGATGTTAAAGAATATGGCAACCTGCCGGTACCACTTCATATAAGGAATGCTCCGACTAAGTTAATGAAAGATTTAGCTTATGGCAAAGATTATAAATATAGCCCGAATTTTAATTATAAAGAAAAGCAAGACTATTTACCGCCGGAGTTGAAAGGGAGGAAGTATCTATGAATAATAAATGATATAGTAATATCAATTTGAAGTTTTCTAATTTTTATTGAGAATATTAAAATTAATCATTAAATAAATTACAAATTCAATCCCGAAGCTTCGGGACAAAATTCAAAACTTATTAAATAATGTAACTTAAATCTTATCATTAATAATGATAACTAATAACTAATTTCACTAGTTTAACTAATTTTATGCAAAAAATAAAAAAAGCAATTGTGGCGGTGGCTGGATCAGGAACAAGATTTCTACCGCTTACAAAATCAATGCCGAAAGAAATGCTGCCGATTATTGATAAGCCAATAGTCCAGCTAGTAGTGGAAGAGTTAGTTGAAGCCGGTATCGAGGATATAATATTCGTAACTAGATGGGATAAAAAATCTTTAGAAGATTATTTTGATTATTCACCCGCGCTTGAGCAAGAGTTAAAAAAAGCTGGAAAACTTGAGCAATTAGAAAAAATAAAAAAAGTTGCCGAAATGGCTAACTATATTTACGTTAGACAAAAAGGCCCTTATGGCAACGGTACGCCGGTTTTATCAGCCTCCAGCCTTGTTGATGACGAGCCTTTTATTTTTGCTTTCGGAGATGATTTAGTTAAATCAAAAATATCTTTTAGCAAACAAATGGTTGAAGATTATAATCAGACTGGACATTTGATGATTGCAGTACAGGCTGTTCCTAAAAATCAAGTTAGTAAATATGGGATAGTAAAATTAAAACCAGGCACTATGCAGCTTGAAGATATAGTAGAAAAGCCGGAAATAAAAGAAGCGCCGTCAAATTTAGCTGATTTCGGGCGCATGATTTTAAACCAAGATATTATAAATGTTTTAAAAAAGACAGCATTAGGTAAAGGCAAAGAACTATGGATAGTTGACGCAATTAGAAAATATATAAAGCAAGGCGGGGAATTTTATGCAAAGAAAATTGAAGATGGGGAATGGTTGACTACCGGCGATCCAGTAAATTATTTAAATACTGTCTTAAAATATGCTAAAGACAGAAAAGATATTAAAAAGGGGATTAAGAAGATATTTTAAATATTTTTATTTTACATTATTTTGGAGATTATTTTAGTGCAAAAAATCACTGTTTACTAGCGGTGATTTTTTATTGAATAGCTAATTTGTATAAGCCCTCTTGGTTTCCGATTTTAGCATAAAAATATAAAGTATTGCCTTTTAGGCTTAGGTAAGGAGAGGATATAAAATCAAGCTTTATTAGTTCGTTTATATTTCGTTTTTCTCTTTCGTCTAATTCAATAATATTTATTGCTTTTTCAGTTGAATAAATAACATAATTATTACTTGGGTGCCAAAAAATATTTTCAATTTTTTCACTAATTCTGGTTAGCAAAGTTTTAGAATTGTAGTTTAAATTCAATATCCAAATTTCAAAATCATTAGCATATAGCAATCGTTTATCATCTAGCCAGTAAGTAATTTTAATATCAGTTATTATTTCAATTAAGGGATTTATTGAAGAAAGCGGGTCAATTAGGTAAAGCAGTTTATATTTTTCATCATAAAGATTAATTAATTTATGTTTAGGATTGATTAATTTATAGTTATCGCTAAAGGGGATATCAATTTCTTTTATAAGTTCGTTTGTTTTTAATGAATATACCTTTAATTTAATACTTTTATTAAACTGCGAAAGATAAAAAAGGTAATTGCTTTTTATTAAATAATCAATAATATTTTCTTCCTCAATTAGTATTTGGGGTTTATTATTTTTTAGAGTTAAATATTCTAATGAATTATTTTCTTGAAAGTAGATTTTTTCCGAATCATCCGACCATTTTAAATTAAAAATATTGCTCGTTGTTAAATTATTTAGATTTACTAATTCATTATTTATTAAATTATAGTAAAAAAATTGGTTATTAGTACTGATTATTAATTTTTCGCTATCAGCCGACCAGCTGACTTCGTTAATATCACTAAAAGCTATCGCCGTAGTCGCAATTTCGGGAAGAGTAATTAAAGTTTCGTTAGCTAAATTTAATAATAATACTTTTTCCTCATCAATTAAGCTAAGATACTCATTATTCGGGGAAGGAATAATTTTTTTTAATTTACTATCCATTATTTGCATGGGAATATCTTTTTTAAAAAGATAGATATCTTCGGCAAAAGTAGATTGTCCGGGAGAAATAGTTAATTTTTTCTGCCAAGGCCAAAAACCGGCTAGCTCTAATTTTACATTATATTCTCCTGGTAAAAGATTTTTAATTTTAGCCGGGGTTTTAATATAGCTATTATCTTTTGAATAATATTTTTTTAGAAAAAGTTGCTGGGTTTTATCGTTCAATTTTATAATCGCTCCTTTAGGCTCTGAATTAAAAATAAACATTCCAGTTTTTTGGAAGGTTTGTTTTAAGTTTAATGGCCAGCTAAAATTTATTTTATAGCCAGCCGCATATAGGGTAGCAAATGAAGCAATAATTAGAAAAGCAAAAATAAATATTATAAATAATAAGCGTCGGAATCTAATTGACATAGTATATTAAATAGGTAATTAATTTAAAATAATTTACATTTTTAAAATAAATAATTTTGATATCAATGTTAATCTCACCCAAATCTACAAATGCATCCAAATCTACAAATATAGATATTTATTATTCGTAGATTTGTAGTAAAATTTGTAGATTAGGGTGTAATAAATGCTAAAAAATAAGAAAAGCGTATTTCCTTTTTGACTTAACTTAAAAAGTAAAATTTTTTGACTATTCTAATTATCGATTTTTTTAATATCAGCGCCTATTTTTATTAAGCGGCCGACAATGTCTTCATAACCGCGGTTAATTGAATACACATTTCGTAAAATTGATTTACCTTTTGCCGCCAGCATGCAAATTAAGATATTCATTGAAGAACGAAGAGCCGGCGGGCAAATTATTTCTGCTGGCTTAAATTTTGTCGGTCCGGTAATAATTATACGATGAGGATCTAAAAGGCTAATCCTGGCATTAAGCTTATTAAGTTCTAAGGCGTAGATCGCCCGATTTTCGTATACCCAATCATGCATCAAAGTATTACCCTTAGCTTGAGTTAAAATCGGAATAAACAGAGGCAAATTATCAATATTTAATCCGGGATAGGGCTGGGCATGGATTTTATCCGGTAAAGCAGTTAACTTCGAAGGAATTATTTTAATATCGGCAATAGTAAAATATTTATTTTTCGATTTTTTAATATTAGATATTTTAAATTTTTGGCCAAGCACTCGTAATTTTTCTAATTCAAGCGCTAAAAAGTCGATTGGACAATTAGTAATTGTTAATGTGGAATGGGTAGCAATAGCAGCAGCGATAAAAGCCATTGAATCAATCGGGTCCGGCATAATATTATAACTTACTGGATTTAATTTCTTTACACCATTAATCTCTAAAGTGGAGGTGCTGATTCCTTTAATTTTCGCGCCGGCTTTATTTAAAAATATACATAAATCCTGGACCATGTAATTAGAAGCAGCCATTTTAATAATAGTTTTTCCCGGGATTAAACAAGCAGCCATAATTAGGTTTTCTGTTCCAGTGTCGCTCATTTCGTACATAATGAATTGGGCCGGCTTTTTTCTATTTGCGTTAATAATAAATTTATCTTTTTTTTCTGAAAAATTTATTCCTAAATTTTTAAAACCTAAAAGATGAGGACTTAAAGTCCGCTCGCCAAGCTGGCAGCCGCCTGGTTTAAAAATACTAAATGTATTAAAACAGGTAGATAAAGCGCCGGTTAAAAGAAAGGAAGAGCGAGTTATTTTACAGGCTTTTTTGTTAAGGTTTTTTAAATTAATTCGGCCGTTATTATTTATAGTAAGTTTATTTTTGCCGGTCCATTCCGTTTTTATATTAATTGAATTTAATATTTCAATTATTCTTTTAACATCTTCAATTTTCGGCACGTCGTTAAGTATAGTCTTTCCTTTAATCATTGTTGAGGCGCATAAAATCGCCACGGCTGGATTTTTAGCCGGATTAGTTTTTATTTTCCCGTTTAATTTTTTTCCTCCCTCTATAATAAAATTTGACATATATTTAAATTTATTTAGTAAGGCTTAAGATTAGCAACATTACCTCCTTTTTGTCATTTTGAGCGTAACGCCTGCCTGCCGGCAGGCAGGAAGTGGAGCGAAAAATCTATAATACTTTATAGTGATCACTAATAACTTATCATAGATCTTTCGCTTCGCTCAAGATAACAAAAAAAAGGATACGGTAATTATTTTTTCGTTTTGCGGCTATTACATATTAGCTAAAATCAAATAACAAATGCTTTGTGATGTGTATTCTTGCTGGTTTAGAGCTTAGTAATTATACTTATATTACTAAATAAAGCATAGCTTAAATTTAAGATTATTTCAAATATTGGGTAAATAATGGTTTTCGCTATTAATTATTTTTAGTAAATTTGTGGTTTTATGTAAATATTGGTAGAATAAAGGCATAAGTTTATATATAATTTGTTATGTGAAATACGTGATTTTCTAATATTCCCATTATCAGGGAATAATTTTAAAAACTGATTTTTAATTTTAATAGTATGAGAGCTGCTGTAAAAATTGCAATAGATCGACTAAAGGCGAGAGCTGATCAATCTAGAAAATTTGTTTGTGATTATCTAAAACTTGATAATTTTATAGAAGACGAACCACGTTCTAGAAATTTACATATGCTATTATCTTTTAGTTTTGAACTAGTTTTAAAAACAAAAATTGCCATTCTTAATAATGATAAACATGAGGATGAACTTAATAAGTACCTGTCAGGCCTAGGACATAATCTAGAAAAAATTTCCAAAGAAATATCAAAGACAGAATTAAATAAACTTGGCATAAATAGTGTTCAACAGAAAATGACATCTTGCAATCCTTCGGGTGGTTTAGGTAAAAAATATAAATATTATCAAATTACAACGGTAAGTAACGATTTAATTAAAATGGAGGATTTTACCGACATAAGATATGGATGTTTAAGTAGCGGAACTGGTCTTCAGGGAACAGCGAAACAGACAGAATTTAATAAAACGATTAAATTTCTAGAAGGTATTAGTGATAAAATAAACTTAAAAAATTAAAAATCAGTTTTTAAAGCAACGCCAAAGTGTTGGCGTTATAGGAAAACCACGTACATCATATAATATGGGATATCTGGTTCGCGAGCTAAATAAAATTATTTTTTAAAATATATGCAATATATAAATCTTTGGACAATACTAATCGCAATAACAGTTTTTTTATTAATTAAATATCGGGGAACTAAAAATGCTGTTTGGGGTGGATTCACGATAGGTATAATAATCGGTTTATTAGTTGCAATCTTTTATTTAATTAAAGGAAGCGGATTTGGTTGGATTGTTATTGGGAAAGGCGCGATGATAGGTACTATCGCCGGGTTTATTGCTGAGCTATTGGGTAAAGTTTCAGACCGACATAAAAAAAGAAGTTTTAAAAAATAATTTTATTTTTAACGCTCGCTCTCCCCAATTCAGTTTCCGTAATCTGCTAGTCCCGAATCCTTGGGGCAATTTTAGCAGATTACTCCGAATGAACCTCAGGTATTCCGATATGTTAGACAAAATAACTATTAGTTTTCTATATGATAAAAATAAGAAAACACTTAGAAAAAGACATCCCTTACCGAGTCAGGTGGTTGTGCAATTCCAATGTCAACAAATTTATTGGCGATGAAATGGGACAAAAAACAAAACTAAAGAAAGAAAAGGAGTGGTTTGCTAATTATCAGAAAGCTAAAAACAAGAAATTTTTTACTATCTGTGATAATTCTAAACCAATTGGTTTTATGGGATTATCAAACATTAGCAAACCAAACAAAAATGCAGATTTGTTTATTGCAATCGGTGAAGATAACTATCGCGGTAAGGGAATCGGAAAAATCTCCATGGAATGGATAATTGATTATGGGTTTAACAAACTAAAACTTCATAAAATTAATTTAGGTGTTATAAAAGATAATATTTTAGCCGTTAATTTATATAAATCACTAGGATTTATTATTGAAGGAAATATGAAAGATGAAGTTTTTTATGATGGGAAATTTTACGATTTTTTGTCTATGGCAATTTTTAACAGAAATCAAAATAAAGAATAAGAAATAAAAG
>JBDRCJ010000065.1:0-4784 GCA_043821805.1 Patescibacteria group bacterium | reverse complement strand
TAAAACCAGGAATGATTTTATTTGAAGTTGGTGGTTTAGAAGATAATATGGCAAAAGAAGCTTTAAAGCTGGCCGGGTATAAATTACCAGTGAAATGCAAGGTGGTTGGAAAATAGCCTGCCTGCGCAGGCAGGAACGTAGTAAATAGAAAACAGTAAAAAGTAAATAGAAAACAGATTTGATTTTTTAAAGTTGATCGGCAATAATCTAAGGAGTGCTGGTCAATAAAAAAAATCAAAAAAAGGGGGAAGGGAAAATGACTGATAAAAGAATTTATAGATGGGATTGCGGAGATTGTGGGTTTGAAAGAGCGAAAATATCTAGCGGAGAGGACCACGTGACTGATCTGTACAAAAAAAAGGCTGTAGAACATGCTAATGAATCTCCAAAATGTGAAGGTCAAAACTTGAAGATTATATTTGCCGGTATTGTTAATTCAAGGGAAGGAATGGCCTCTGGGGCTCTATACACGCCTTTTTATCCTCAAGAATGATCAAACCCAAACGGGCGGAGGAATTTATTCTTCTGCCCATAAAATTATTTATTAAGAAATCATATATAAATTTTGAGTTACGGGTTATGTGTTATGAGTTACGAGAAATAATATGGAATTTAAAGAATTAAAAAAGAAAACTAAAAGTGAATTACATAATATTTTAGCTGAGTCTCGAGATAAACTCAGAGATTTAAGATTTAAGGACGCAAATAAGCAGTTGAAAAATGTGCGGGAAATAAGAGAGGTGCGGGAAACAATCGCGCAAGCATTAACTTTATTAAATAGCAGTAAACAAGACCCCTCGGTAAAGCTCAGGGCAGGCGGAAAAACAGAAGGTAGAAAACAGCAAATAGTAAACAGTAAATAGAATAATAATTTATTAAATTTATATGGAACATCAGAATAAAGAGAAAAATGAAATAAAGAAAGAAGATAAAAAAACTATTAAACGCAAATTCAATGGCGTGGTTGTTAGTGATAAAATGGATAAGACAATAGTCGTTAGGGTTGATCGGGTAATAATACATCCGAAATACGAAAAACGATATACTGTTAGTAAAAAATATAAAGTTCATGATGAAAAGAATAAATTTAAAGAAGGGGATAAGGTAGTTTTTATCGGTTGTCGGCCATTATCAAAAGACAAGAGATGGAGAGCGATATATTAATTTTCGATTGACGATTTTCGATTGACGATTTATTATATCTAAATCTAAAATCTAAAATCTAAAATCACAATTAAGAAATGATACAAGTACAAACTAAAATTAAAGTAGCAGATAATTCCGGAGCTAAAATAGTCCAGTGTATTAAAGTTTTAGGGGCATCCCGGAAGCGATATGCCCGAATTGGTGAAATTATTACTGCAGCAGTAAAAGAGGCTACCCCGCATACGCCGATAAAAAAAGGCGATGTTGTTAGAGCTCTGATTGTGCGGACAAAAAAGGAAATTAGAAGACCGGACGGAACTTATTTGCGTTTTGATGATAACGCCTGCGTTTTGATTGAAAAAGAAAAAAAAGAGCCAAGAGCAACAAGAGTTTTCGGACCGATTGCTAGAGAAGTGCGCCTGGCAGGTTATTTTAAGGTCGCTAGTATGGCGCCGGAAGTGCTGTAATGTAATGCGAATCTGCGATCCGCCAGCTGGCGGAGCAAATACTGCAAATCCGCTAGCTGGAAAATGCGAATGATGCGAAGTAATTAATTTTATTAAATATATACAGATATAATAAAAGCGTTACGTGTTATGTGTTTCGAGTTACGAGAGATATATGAAAATTAAAAAAGGAGACAAAGTTAAAATATTAGCTGGTAAAGATAAAGGCAAGACTGGGAAAGTCCTGCAGATTTTTCCGTCCAGAAATCGAGTTTCAGTTGAAGGCTTAAATTTATTAATTAAGCATATGCGGCCGAGAAAGCAGGGCGAGAAAGGACAAAGAATAGAATTTCCTGCGCCGATGGCGATCGCTAATTTAATGTTAGTTTGCCCTAGCTGTAATAAACCAGCGCGGGTAGGTTATAAATATTTAGAAATTACTTCAGCTACCGGAGTAAATGTGGGAAAGAAAAAGAAGCAGAAAGTTAGAGTTTGCCGAAAATGTAAACAGGTGGTTGATTAAACATTCAATTTTTTAAAAGTTATGAGGTTAAAAGAATTATATAAAAAAGAAATTTTACCAAAATTAAAAGAGAAATTTGGTTATAAAAATGACTTAGTTGCGCCTAGTTTAATTAAGGTAGTAGTTAATGTTGGTTTTGGGCGATTAGTTAATGAAAAAAATGTGGCAGAAAGAATTGAAAAAAATTTAGCGAAGATTACCGGACAAAAACCAGTATTAACAAAAGCTAAAAAATCAATTTCTTCTTTTAAAATCAGAGATGGCATGATTATTGGCGCGAAAGTAACTTTAAGAGGAGATCGAATGTATGATTTTGTCGAAAAGTTAGTTAATATATCTTTTCCCCGAGTAAGGGATTTTCGGGGAATTAATGAAAAATCAGTAGACCGCCAAGGAGTTTTAACCATCGGCTTCCGTGAGCATTTAGCTTTTCCGGAAATTAAAGCTGATGATGTAGAAAATCCCCATGGCTTAGAAGTTACAGTAGTTACTAGCGCAAAGTCCCGGGAACAAGCTTTAGAATTATTTAAATTAATGGGGTTCCCGTTTAAAAAATAAAAAATGCGAATCCGCAAATTATATGCAAATATTGCGAATTGTTAATTATGCGAATTAAATTAAAGTTAGTTATTAGTTATATGCATAGTTAATATTTCGCAGTATTTGCTACGTCATCCACCTTCGCTGGTTAGCGGATGGCCGGGAGGCGGATTGTAGAATTTGAATTATTATATGGCAAGAAAAGCATTAATTGCTAAAGCGAAAAGAAAACCAAAGTATAAAACGCGTATTATTAGGCGTTGCTGGCGCTGTGGCCGTGTTCATGGTTATATGCGGGATTTTGGTTTATGCCGAATTTGTTTCCGTGAGCTAGCTGATAACGGTGATTTACCAGGTATAAGAAAATCTTCATGGTAAATAAA
The DNA here is from genome assembly GCA_043821805.1 of Patescibacteria group bacterium. GTDB lineage: Bacteria > Patescibacteriota > Patescibacteriia > Patescibacteriales > CAYMCJ01 > JBDRCJ01. The sequence goes on along the minus strand of JBDRCJ010000065.1, from coordinate 1,746 downwards.
CCCGAAATTTTGGATGTATACGATATTTGATGTCTAAATAAAATTTCAATAATCATAATAATTTTAATAATATAAATATGACAGATCCAATTTCAGACATGTTAACAAGAATAAGAAATGCGGCCGCGGCTAAAAAACCAGAGGTAGTTTTTCCAATGAGTAAGATTAAATTTGCGTTGGCTAAAGTATTGGAACGAGAAGGCTGGATATTTAAAGCTGAAACAATAAAAGTAATAAGTAAGAAGAACCATGATAATCATTTTGATCAGCTAAAAATTATTTTAAAATACAAAAAGAGCGGCAAACCAGTTATTACCTCTTTAAAAAGAATAAGTAAACCTGGCCTGCGGATCTATAAAGGTAAAGATGAATTACCTATAGTATTAAATAATTTAGGTATAGCAATAATTTCTACTCCTGAAGGCTTAATGACAAATAAAGAAGCAAGGAAAAAAAGATTGGGGGGAGAAGTTGTTTGCGAAATATATTAATTCAAAGAAAGTTTGTGTATTTTAAGAATTTCGTCTAACCGTTAATGCTAATACTTTTTCTGGATAAAACGTATGTGAAAAAATGCGAATTTTGCAAATTATTAAAAGATATAAATTTATTCGCAGTATTTGCATAGCTGCAATTAGTTTTAAAGCAATACGAAGGATTCGCATTATAGGATGATCCAATACAATTAAAAATTAACAAAATTTTATCTATATATGTCTAGACTAGGAAAATTACCAATTGAATTACCAAACGGAACTCAAGCTAAGCTTGAGGATGATTTTATTATAGTTAAAGGTCCGAAAGGAGAGCTAAAAATTAAAAATAATAAATTTGTAAAAATTGAAATTAAGGATAACATTATATCAGTTAGCGTAAAAAATTCAGATAATAAAAAGGAAAAGTCTTTATGGGGCCTATATCGCAGTTTAATAAATAATATGGTTATTGGAGTAAATGAAGGTTTTGAAAAAAAGCTAGAAATAAACGGAGTCGGTTATCGGGTAAATGTCACTGGGAAAAATTTAGTTCTTAATGTTGGGTATTCACATCCAGTCGAGTATAAGATTCCCGAAGGTATTAATATTAATGTTGAAGATAAAATAATTACGGTTACTGGGATAGATAAAAAGTTAGTCGGCGAAGTGGCTGCCCAGATCAGGATGGTAAAAAAACCGGAGCCCTATAAAGGAAAAGGAATAAAATATTTAGATGAAGTAATTAGACGCAAGGAAGGCAAATCAGCCGTAAAATCAGAATAAAGTATAAAATTAATTAATATGGAAAAAGCAAAAGAAAAAAAATTAAAAAGAAAAAGACGACAAAAAAAAGTCCGAACAAAAATTAAAGGCACAGCAAAGCGTCCTCGTTTAAGTGTGTATAAATCAAACATAGGAATGTATTTGCAACTAATTGACGACGAAAAAGGAAAAACTTTAGTTAGCGCCCATAGTAAAGAAATAAAAACCAAAGGAAAGAAAGTCGATCTTAGTAATGAGCTAGGTAAATTAATAGCTAAAAAGGCCATAGCTAAAAAAATAGTAAAAGTAGTTTTTGATCGCGGTGGTAAAAAATATCATGGTCGTATTAAGGCGGTAGCTGAAGGAGCTCGAGAAAATGGATTAAAATTTTAGTTATTGCCTTCCCTCCAGTAGGCGGGCAGGCGGCAAGCCCCACTACCCCGAAGCTTCGGGAGGGCACCCGATCATTCGACTGGGCAGGCATGCGAATAACAATTATGTTTTTTTA
>JBDRCJ010000064.1:0-5466 GCA_043821805.1 Patescibacteria group bacterium | reverse complement strand
TAGTTAGTAAATAATAGAATAATGCAAATCTGCAAATTAATGCAAATGCCGCAAATACGATAAACGCGAGTATTAAAAAATTAATCTTAATTAAATTTGCAGTATTTACATTTATTTATTACACATTATTATAAAAAAATCGCCATGACATCGTGTGTCATGGCGTTTATATTTATAGTTAATTAATTTTTGCCAGAAAACCCGCACCTTTTATCTTATCCCCCTTTTTTTCCGGTGCAGTCTGTATTTCTTTCATAACTTCTTTTCTAAAATTGGGAATAAAATAAACTGTTGCAGTTCTTCGACAGTTTTTCCACTGGCTCAACCCGAGGCAGTGAGTTTGCATCATCCAATCTTCAGCCACCCCTGCTTTTTTTAATGCTGCGGAGACTCTCAGCGCACGATTAGCTGATAATCTCCAGTTGTTGTAGTCGTGATTTGCTTTAAAGCGTATATCATCGCTTTCACCTGAAATGATTAGGAAAAAGCTTTCAGAGTCAAGATTCTTAAGCGCAATTTTAATTTCGTTTGCTAAATTTGACTCCTGTTCCTGGATTTTTGTGCTACCCAAAGCGAAAGAAAAAGTGGCTACTGGCACGGCAGTTTTTTCTAGAATATTGGCTAAGGTTTCTTTGAACGAATCGCAATTTTCTTTAAGCTCTGTGTTTTCTTTTCTTTGTTTTGCGTCACTGATAATCAGGGTTTCTTTTTCAGCGCGCAACCTGGCTACAGTTTGTTCCAAGTTATTTACTATACAATTTTTTTCGTCAAGTCCTTCTTTTGCCTTTGCAGTTGTATTTTCCATTTCAGCTATAAGCGTTTCAAGCTGAGAGTTACTTCGTGTATTCAGGCTGAACAACTCTTGGTTAAGCTGCTCAATTATACCATTTTTTTCAGCTGATTTTTCTTCATAATATTTAGTAGAAGCAGTTTGGGCTAAAAGATTATTTTTAGTTAGTTCTAATTCTTTTTTCAAGCCAGCATTTTTATTTTCCGAGAGTGTTAGCCTGCTTTGCAGTTTTTCAACTTTTTGATCTGCGGTGGTAAGTTTTTCCTTTAATTCATCTTGCTGTTCTGTAGCAGCGGTACTAATAAAAATAATCTCTGCATCTCGGCTAGCCACCTCTTGGTTAAACAGTTGAATAACCCCTCTTTTTTCATTTACAGCCAACTCCACTTTTTTTTCTAAATCAGCTCTTTCATTTTCTAAAAGCGTTATCCTGTTTTGCAAATTTTCACTGGCTTGTTCCGTAGTAGTAAGTTTTTTCTTTAACTCATTCTGCTGTTCTACGGCAGTGGTGCTAATAGAAATAATTTCAGCATCTCGGCAGGTAAGCTCTTGGGCTAGCTCTTGGGCGACTCTGCCTTTTTCAGCCAGGTTTTTTTCTAACTTTGCTTTTTCTTCTTGCGTGGTAGCTAATTTAGTTTCTAATTGCAGATTTTCATTTCCCATGAATTCAAAGGTTGATTCAAATTCTTTTTTAATGTCTTCATTTTCGTTTTTTAGGTTAGCAATTTGTTCTGCTAACACTTGCCGGCCAGATGCTTCTGCGTTCGCTACGACAAGTTGTTTTTCAAGAGTTTCAATAATTGTCGCTTGCTCTTTAATTTCAATATTCAAGCCCGTCATAGCATCTTTAAGATTTTTAATTTCTTTTTCTTTTTGTCCGGCAGTAAGCTGGCTATCGGCTGTAACTTGCTCGAGCTTTTGTTCTGTTTTTGTTAGCCTTTGTTGAAGATCAGTATTTTCAGTAGCTAGTGGAACAATCTCTTTTTGCAGCTGCTGGTTTGCTTCAGCTAAGACTGAAAAACGTTGTTGAAGTTTTTCACCCTCTTTCTTAAATTTTTCTTTTTCCAGAATACAGAGATCAAGGTTTGTTTGATGTTCTGCGGCGCTGTTAATAGCTGAAACCCGTTGGCTTTCTGATTCTTCCAATTGGTTCCGCAGGGTTTGTACGTCATTTCCAGCTTCTGTAAGTTTTTCACTTTCTAGTAGATATTGATCTAGATATTGATTTTTTTCTTGGGTTAAAGCTAAAATCGTCTGGTCTTTTTCGGTTATTGTTCTCTTTGCCTGATAATCTATGGCAAAGATAAAATAAACAAGCACCCCGACAAACGCGGAAATAAGAATAATATTGAGCCAAGTAATTTCTCCAGCAGATTTTTCAGGCATCTTAATGTCCTCCATTTTAAAAGGTGATTACCAAGAATACGAAAACAAATTTTCAATGTACCTTGTTCTATTAGACTAAAATTAGTACATAATTAGCTTTTAGTCAAGCAGACGATTTCCCGCCAGACTTTTTGGTTTTCCCGGCCGTAAATTATCGTATTTCTTTTAGTTAAATGAATGTTTGCATTTTTATAAAGGTTTATAGGTATTGGGTAAATAATTTTAAAGCCTTTAATATCAGGGCTAATATGTTTTATGCTTTGTGCTTCTTGTTTTCTAAACACTGGCCAAATCATTACAATTTTTCCATTTGATTTTAATATTTTATAAAATTCAACAAAAGCTTGGCTGTATAAATTTTCTAATTCCGAAATTATTGTATTAATATTTATTTTTCCTCTTTGCGGGCCCAGGTAGGGTTCGGTTATTATCGCGTCAATTGAATTTGGTTTTATGTGTTTTGATAACTCTTCAACTTTAGAATTTATCAATTGGTAGTTAAAGGCTGGCAGTTGAAAATTCGTTTTTAACCAGTTAATATTTTTTTCCGTATCTGCTATGGCTTTTTTAGAAGTATCAGCACCAATAATATTTTTATAGCCCATTAGTATTGCTTCGGTTAGAATTGTGCCAGAGCCGCAAAAGGGATCGAGAATAGACCCCCTCCCGTCCTCCCCCTTTATAAGGGGGAGGGACGATTTTGCCATGGCTAGATTGATCATAATTATGGCTAGTTTCGGGGGTAGCATGCCAGAGCGATCATCACGGGCTGGGCGGCCGTAATCTCTAAAAGATAAATCTTTAAAAGGCTGGACAGCCAGAGTGTGGCCAACCTGAAGGCGAGAATCGCGATTCTCGCCTTCAGGTTGTTTTTTGATAATAATAATTTCAATCCCCTTATTAACTAGCTTATTCTGTTCTACTACTACGCTGGACAAAGTCGGCTCCCGGCTAGTCACCCAGCGAGAGCTTATTCCTCTCTCTTTTAAATATTTTTTTATTTCCATGGCCAAAGGCTTAATATTAAATTTACTTTGTCCGTAATAAGATATTCCAAATTTAAATTTGCCATTGGCCGCTGTTTTTAAGAAAGATTTAATTTTTATTAAAATATCCTGAATATTATTATCTACCTCCGTCTCTATTTTTCCTATTTTAATAACTCCGCCTAATTTTTTAATAAGATTTTTTGCCTCAATCTCTTTGTCAGTTTCTAAGATTAAGACATTTTCAGAGGTTACATTTCTTGAAAGAATTTTAATCTCTTTTGAGCAGCTAAAAAACGCCTCCAATTCCGCAATTGATAATGTCGGATTTTTCCCTAAAATAAAGAAATATTTCATAACGTTAGTAAATAATAGTTTATTATGTATAGAAAGAGGTTGCTAGACATAGAAATTGGGTGCCTGGAAAATGGAAAATAGTAATGGAAATTTGTATTTAGAAATTAGTTCGTAAGCTAGCTAATTAATATGTAAACTAATTTCTAATTTCCTATATCTATTTCCAACCACTAATTTCCATATAGCCAATTTCCATTTTTTAGTAAATATTTACTCCTTTACTTAGTATTTATTCGAAGGCTATAGTTTATATTACTTTAGCAAAATAACTTTAGACTTGCAATTTTTTTTGTATTATGATAAGGTGGCAATATAATTAAATAATACCTTTCCAATCCCGAGGCGATCGGGAAACCCCAACTAAGTTGGGGAAGGTGTTCCAAGGCCCTGTCTATTAATGGAATACCAGGGTTTATTTATTTTAATTTTAATTATCAAAATATTATGTCAAAAGTAAAAAAAATTGAGTCACCTCGATATGAATTATTATATATAGTGCCAAATAAATATACTGAGGATGAAGCGAATGAAATTAATAAAAAGACTAAAGAGATGATTATGAAAAATAAGGCAAATATAACTTTTTCAGAAGTATGGGGTAAAAAAAATTTAGCTTATCCAATAAACAATAATTATCATGGCTATTATTATTTAATTGAATTTGATTTAACCGGGGGCGAGCTAGCTAAAATTGATAATATTTTAAGAATGTCTAACGAAGTTTTAAGGCACCAAATAGTTAAGAAAAAGACGAAAACTTTAGAACAGATTAAAGAAGATAAGGTAGTAGCGGCTAAGATCGCGGCTAAAACAGAAGAGAAAGCAAAAGATAAGGAAGAAAATGCGAAAGCGAAAGATACAAAAAAATTAGAATTAAAAGATTTAGATGAAAAACTTGAAAAGATTTTAGAAACTGATGATTTATTATAAGCAACAGGTCTAATAACTCGCGAATAGACAATAGAATTATTAATTAATTTATCCGTTATTATCCAATAGCTGGGGGGGGATTTTGGATAATATTGGAAAGACAAGCTTTATGAACTTAAACAAGGCAATGATTATTGGGAATTTAACCAGAGATCCGGAAGTTAGAAGTACGCCTGCTGGGCAGACCGTCGCTTCTTTTAGCGTAGCGACTAATCTTATTTGGACTGACCAGTCCGGCCAAAAGAAAGAAAAAGTAGAATTTCATAATGTCGTTGCTTGGAGAAGACTAGCGGAAATTTGTGGGCAGTATTTGCATAAAGGCTCAAAAGTATATATTGAGGGCAGATTACAGACACGAGATTGGGTAGGCCAAGACGGAGTAAAAAGATATCGCACCGAAATTGTCGCTGATAATATGATAATGCTTGATCGAGCCGGCGGCGCGTCTGCTACGTCTGGCGAGAAACCACCGTTACCTGAAGAACAGGAAATTGCCAGCGAACCGATAATTGATGCTGAAACTCCGGTTGGCGAAGAGCAAAACCCGGTTGAAGAAGATATAAAAGTCGAAAATATTCCCTTCTAGTTTTATTTTGCTAGCAGATAAAAGCTTCTTCCCCTCGATAGGATCGGGGTGTTCTGTAATACAATAAGAAAGAATAAAAATAATATATGGATAATAATACAACTATTAAAAAAATTAAAGAATGCCATTTTTGCCTTAATAATATTAAGGAAGTTGATTATAAAGACATTCATACCTTGCGCCGGTTTATTAATTTTCACATGAAAATTTTGCCTAAAAAAAGAACCGGTACTTGTTCCTGGCATCAACGCAAGTTAGCCCAGGCAATAAAGCGGGCCCGGATCATGGCATTACTCGGGTTTGTTAAAAGAATATAAATATTTTTATGTTAAGTTTAAACGAGATAAAAACCGGTAAAGTTATCGAGATAAATAATGAGCCTTTTGTAGTCTATAAGGCTGACCACCATAAGACGGGCCGGGGAGGGGCGG
>JBDRCJ010000063.1:0-5160 GCA_043821805.1 Patescibacteria group bacterium | reverse complement strand
TTTAGCATGACATTATATTTCCCGCTGTCATCGCCAGCTTCCCGCTTTATCCAGCGCGTTAAACTTTCCTGTGTTGCCTGGTCTAATTCATCAAAATCCGCGCCTATAGTTTCAATGTCAAAAACTAAAACCATATTTTTTTTCTTATATATTAATTTTAACAGACTTAATACCTTTAAGCAAAAAATTAACTCTAAAAATTAGCAATATACTTTAACTTTGTCAAACATAAAAAAACAGCCCCGAATATTCAGGACTGTCTTTATAATATATCTAATTTATTATTATCTATTTACCTGCCTGCGCAGGCAGGCTATTTTCTATTTACTAATCTCCTAATTGCATTCTCCGGCGCTGGCACTATCACTTACGTTATAGCCAAAACCAGCAGATGGGCTTGCGGAAGATAATTGCGTACTGCATTCTGCTGGCTGTTCATTAAAAGCTGAACAAATTGCATTAAGCAGGCTAACAGAATCGCGGGCCGAAGAAACTATCCCGCCATTGATTACTAAGGTTGGCGAGCCTTGTACTCCGTAATTGCTATTATCTTCTTTATAAACATCAAAAACTGGATAGCGGCCGCCTGACCATGTGCTTTGATCGTTAAATTTTTCCGTTACTTTGTACTGGCTATCGGTTTGTGAAATACAACTTGTTAAATTAGAATTATTAATATCAGCTTTACTAACACAACCTTCCGAATCACCAGCTTCCAAAAAGCATTGTAAATAAGCGATAAATTTTTCCGGCTCATTTTTCTGGATGCAATATTGTCTAAGCTCCTCTTTTAGCTCGGTTTCCCCATGCATAGCGTAGCTGCAAAATTTTAAACTAAAATCTATTTTATCTCCTAAAGTTTCTATAACCGGCAGCATACCTTTTTCAATTTGCGTCCCATATGGGCAATGGCTCATGACAAAAAGTTCAACAACGGGTTTTTCGCTTTTCACAGCATTAATATCCGGCTGCGGTTCTGCGCTAGTATCTTGGTTATTTTGACCTTCTATTTCCTCAATATCTAATACTTGAGGAAAAAATTTCTTCCCGTCTTTAGTAATATATGAATCAACATCCTGACCGCTCCCAATATCAACTACTACCTTATATAATCCGCCTTCTTCAGTAACTTCCTTGACGGTTGCTTTTTGGCCTTCTTGCAGTAAATTATTATTAATAAAATTTTCTGCCTTAGCCGAAGCTTCTTCCGGTCCAATATCTACGTTGGTACCGCCAAATAAAGTGCAGGCAGATAAAATCAAAGCGAAAAAACATAAAAAGATTAATTTTTTCATATCCTTATATAATATTAGTTACTTATTCAATTCTTAATTATATATTTAATGAAGCCGGAAAATTATAATTGAAATTAGTTGTATAGAAATTGGTGCTTGGTAATAGAAATTGGAAATTAGTTATTATTAATACGCCAGCTGGCAGACTAATTTCCAAACACTAATATCTATTACTAATTTCTTATTTCCATACAGCCAGTTTCCTGACTTAATTAATCCGATTTATTTTTATAAATAATTTATTATAACTAATATTATAAATTATTAATTAATTAGTAAGTCATACTAACTTACCAAAAAAATATAAATAAGTCAAATGAATAAAAAAAATACAGAAATCTTAGCTAAAAATAGTAATAATTTCTGTATTTTTAAAAATTTTATTTTTTATTTCGCCAATAATCTTCTGCTTCTTTTTCAAGTTTTTCCAGCCGATCATAATAATCAGGAAATTCATTTAAATGGGCTAAAGCAATTTTCCCCGTGACTAACGCATCGTCATGCGATACATTAGTTATACTATCAACAAGCCCGTGCTCCAACTCAACATCCATTCCTCGCCTAAATTGATCAATATTAAATTTATCCCATTTTAGACCCAGCTGACTACCGATCGCTTCTACCTCTTCGTTTGTAAAATGTTTCATATTATATATTATATTTTATAGTGTTATTCGCATGACTGCCCCGTTGCATAACGGGGTCCTGCATTCGCCACGCCCGCCTTGACGCTGTCAAGCGGTCGGGCGGGCGTTTGCGGGTCCCGCTTTAGCGGGATAACATTATTTTTTATAATAATATTGCCAGATTCCGCCTAATCCCCACCATAAAACAATTAAAGTTAATAACCAGCCAATATATGGAATTGATAAAATTAAATAAAGAAGCACAATCCCGATAATCATTGCCCAAATTAATGATTCTTTTTTCTTCGGCCATAATTTTTCAATAATTGCCCGTCCGATCATTATTCCAACAAGAATCTTCGCAATAACTAAGAAAATTATCCAAGTCCCCAATAGCAGAAGAGAAAGCGGTATTCCGATAATTGTAACCAAGAGTAAAATAGCCAAAATCGGAGTTAAAAACATTAAAGCAATCCCCCAGGCAATTGAAGTTCCGGATTTATCTAGCATTTTATCGGTTAAGTCTTTAATTTGCTTACGCCAGATACTTACTAAAACTAGGCCGATAACTAAAGCAGCAAAAATAGAATAAAGCTTGCCCCAGGCCCAGCCAATACTCTTCGCTTTCTTAAAATCTTTTAGTTTTGGTAAATTATGAGTTACTCCGCCCGTGATTGAAGCTTTATCAGAAATTAAACCTTCATTACCAGCTGTATATACTACTTCGCCGTTAATTTTTGCTTCGTCGGTGATCGTTATTGGATAGGTCTCAAATTTACCGCCGATTTCTTTATGCACCTTTTCATCTAAAAGCAAACGGACATTTTTCCCGATCTCTCCGGCAATAGTTACATTAGCAGCCGCGCCGTGTAAATCACCGTTTACATTACCCCTAATTTCGCCAGTCGCCCCAGCCATCAGCATATCCCAACCGACTGAAGCGTCTTTACCTAAAATAATCGAAGCGCCGAAAGCTTGAACATTTCTCGCAATCTGGCTGTTAATATTAATTGAATTACCGGCCGTCCGGACACTGCCGCCGATTTCACCGTTAATGTTAATAGATTGTCCGGCGCATATCACGTCGCCATCAACCTGGCCATTAATATTTATTGTCTGCCCAGCGCAAAATATATCTCCTTTTACCGTACCATCAACAATAATATTTGATCCAACCGCATATAAATTACCTTCAATTATTTCGTCCTGGCCAATATAAACTGAATTTTCCGCTTTAACTGAAAAAGCTAAAACTGAAATCGGAAAAATGAAAAAAATTAATAAAGAACAAATAACTATTATTCTTGTTTTTTTCATAAAATTGTGTTTTAATTAATAAACTAATAATATATGAACTTAACTGTTTTGTTATTAAACATTGTATCATAGAAAATGGACAAGGACAAATTAAATAACCCAATATATGCCTAATAAAATAATTAAAAAAGCAATAAGAGAATTACTAAAATTAAATATTAAAAACAGAGAAGATTTAATTGCCGCTAAAAGAAAAATTGCTAAAAAATATAATATTGGGATTCTAAAAAATTCAGATATTTTAAAGGAATTTCCAGTAGAGACACGCCGGGGCGCGTCCCTGCAAAAAATTCTCCGCAAACGGTCTATCCGCACCTTGTCCGGCATTGCCCCTGTAGCGGTTTTAACCATGTCTTATCCTTGCCCAGGAAAATGCGCTTATTGCCCAACGGAAAAAAACGTGCCCCAAAGTTATTTATCTAACGAACCAGCCGTCATGCGGGCTATTCGCTGTAATTATCATCCTTATGTTCAAGTTCAACAACGTCTGCGCGCTTTAGTAGCTAATGGCCATAATCCGACAAAAATTGAAATTATAGTAATTGGCGGCACCTGGAGTGTTTTACCTGAAAAATATAAATATTGGTATATCGGAGAACTATTTAGAGGAGCGAATGAATATGAAAAAAGTAAAAAGTCAAAATGCAAAAGTCAAAATTACATTGCAAAAGTCAAAACTAATAACTTAAAAAATACGCTGTTAAAGGAGCAAAAAAGAAATGAAAAAGCGAAATATAAAATTATTGGTTTAACTTTAGAAACCAGACCGGATTATATTGACGAAAAAGAATTATGGCAGATGCGCGAATTAGGCTGTACTCGGGTTGAGTTAGGCGTGCAGGCGATTAGTGATAAAATTTTAAAATTAAATAAACGCGGTCATGGTGTAAAGGAAATTGTTCAAGCAACAAAACTTCTTAAAAATTTTGGCTTTAAAGTAACTTATCATATTATGCCCGGCTTACCCGGTTCCACCTCGGCAAAAGATTTTAAAATGTTTAAACAATTATTTAATGACGAGCGCTTCCAGCCAGACCAAATTAAATTTTATCCAACCGTAGTAACAAAAGGCAGCCAGCTATATAAATGGTGGAAGGCTAAAAAATATAAACCTTATAGTGATAAAACATTGCAAAATCTAATCATAAAATGCAAGGCAGTAATCCCTCCCTATGTGCGAGTTATCAGACTTATCCGGGACATTCCTAAAGAATCTATCATGGCTGGCAATACTATAACTAATCTGCGCCAGATCATGAAAGATAAGGGAGTAAAATGTAATTGTATTCGCTGCCGCGAAGTTAAAAGTGGAAAGTTAAAAGTGGAAAGTATGAAGTTGAAAGTGATCAAATATTCTGCTTCGCAAGGAGAAGAATATTTTTTACAATATACTGACAAATCTAATAAAATATTATATGGATTTTGTCGATTAAGGTTAATTAATTCGGATTCGGAGCTTAGCTCCGGTCATCCGGAGCTAAGCTCCGATATTTCCAATATTTTAAATAATGCCGCTCTTATCCGCGAGATTCATGTTTACGGAGAATTAATTCCAGTCGGGAAAGCCGGAAAAATCCAGCATAGCGGCCTGGGAAAAAAATTATTGGCTGAAGCTGAAAATATTGCTAAAAAAAATAACTATAATAAAATTGCAATTATTTCCGGGGTGGGGGTAAGAAATTATTACCGTAAATTAGGCTATCGGCTATATAATACTTACCTAGTAAAAAATTTGATATAAAAAAATTATAGTTATATAATATAGCCAAAAGTAACTAACCAAAAGGAGGGGGTATGGAAAAATTTATATTATTAGGAGGAAGCTCAAATCCTGAATTGACAAATGAGGTGGCAAAATATCTTGGCGTTGGACCAGCTAAAATATTTTGCGGAAATTTTAGCGATGGTGAAACTCGAATTGA
>JBDRCJ010000062.1:0-4974 GCA_043821805.1 Patescibacteria group bacterium | reverse complement strand
AGTCAAATCTAAAAAAGCTTCGTCAATGCTATAGGGCTCAACTCTATCAGTATAGCTTTTTAAAATCTTAAATATTTTTTCCGTGGTTGAGCGATATTTAGCCGGCTCGTTTTCTAAAAGCACTACCTTTTTATCTATCTCTAAAGCCTGGCTCACTCGCATGCCAGTTTTTATACCTTTAGCTTTAGCTTCCATTGACGAAGCAATAATACAGCCGCCTGGTGATAAATAAGCGCAAACTCCGACAGGTTTTCCGCGCAAAAAAGGATTTGCCTGCTGTTCAACCGAGGCAAAATAGGAATTCATATCAATATGGAGAATTATTTTTTTATTCATATTAATCATATAAATCTTTGCCCGTTATGCACTTTCATTATGTTCTATGTTCTGTGTTCTATGTTCTGTATATTACCCATCGTACCAAAGCTCTTCAATCCACCAGCTTAAATCCCGAGTAAAAAAAGCTAAGCGGAAAAAATTAGCGCTGTCCGAAACGCTGAAATAATAAATTTTATCATTGCCAGCCCGCTCCTTATGCACCATATTTATTTTTTCTATTTTATAAGTTTTATTGCGCCATTCAAAAAACGTCGGCAACACCTTCTGCCTTTTAAATTGGACAATCACTTCAATTGGTTCATTTATTTTCTCAAACATACTATTGTTATGCTAATCCGCTAATAAACGCGAATGATGCGAATTGCGAATATACTATTTGCAGTATTAGCAATTAGCGGCATTCGCGTTTATTCGTAGATTAGCATCACTCATTATTATAACCGAACAAAAAGCGAAAGTCAAGGCCAATAAAAAATTTCCTAAAAAATAAAAGGAAATTATGATTATTCGTGTTATTAGTGTTTATTTCGATTAATATCAATTTCTACTACAGAAGAGGCTTCTCCTTTTTCTCCGGGAAATTCAACGTTAACCGTTTGTTTTAGAATATGCTGGCCAACTACGACCCCTCTTTTACCATCAACATTTACTTTAGTGCCGACTAGCGGTAACTTTTTTGCTAACTCTTGATAGCCTGCTTCTTCATAAGCTAAACAGCACATTAAACGGCCGCAAATACCGGAAATTCGCTCACTCCCTCGATGCACTACCTGCTGGCGCTCTGCCATTTCGGAAGTTATTGACTCTAAATTATGTAAAAACTTTTTACAGCATAGCTTCCGGCCGCAATGCCCAAAATCGCCCATTAATTTCGCTTCATCTCTAATCCCGATTTGCTGCAGCCTGATTGACTTACTAAAATGCCTGGTTAGATCCTTTACTAATTCTCGGAAATCGATTCGCCCGTCGGCAATAAAGGCAAAAGTTACCCGCGAACCGTCAAAGGCAAAATGGACATCAACTAATTTCATTGGCAGGCCTTGCTTATCAATCATTTTTCTGCAGAAAGAAAAAGCTTTATTTTTCTCTTCTTCTTTAACTAATTTTCCTAAATCTATAGAAGTAGCTTTACGTAATACTGGTTTTATTTCTTTTATTATCTCCTCTTTCCCTGGTTCAACTAAATCTACTCCATCAGCTGGCTTGTCCGACTCGACTTTCTTTTCTGCGGCTTTTAAATATTTTTTATCAACTTCTTTAAAACTAACTACTCGGCCTATTTCTGTTCCTAATTCTGTTTTCACCACGACTGAATCACCCGCTTCAAGCTCAAGATTGTTCGGGTCAAAATTATATATTTTATCCCAGGGAGCGAATTGTATTTGTACAATTTTCATATAAGCTACAAGCTATACCTAATAAACTCTTTAACCTCCACATCTCCTAAAATGTCCTTAACTTTTTTCTCCTCATCTTTAATATATTCCTGTTCAATTAAACATATTTCTTCATAAAATTTATTTAACTTACCAGCAATTACCTTATCAACAATATTTTCCGGCTTACCTTCTTTTAATAGCTGCTCTCGATAAATTTCCTTTTCTTTGGCTAATTCTTCAGCAGGAATATCTTCAGGCTTAATACATTTCGGATTTGCGGCTGCAACCTGCATTGCAATATTATACGCTAGCTCAACCTCGCCCGCTCTACTTAGAGAAACCAATACACCGATCCGGCCTCCTAAATGAGAATATGCAGCCACGGTTAAACCAGATAAAATTATAAATCTATTAATTTTTAGCTTTTCCCCGATTGTACCGCTTAAGCTAGCTAAATTTTCTTTTATTGTAACATTCTCAAATTTTAAATTCATTAATTCATCAAGATTTACTGGCTTATTATTTTTAATCAAACTAAAAACATTCTGCGCAAATTTATTAAATTTCTCATTTCTGGCAACAAAATCCGTCTCGGAATTAACTTCTAAAATATAACCTTCGTCACCGGCTTTATTTATATCAACTAATATTAAGCCTTCGCATGCTTCCCGGCCATCTCTCTTAGCCGCTTTGGCTATCCCTTTTTTTCTTAATATTTCTACTGCTTTATCTATGTCCCCGTTAGATTCTGCTAAAGCTTTCTGGCATTCAACAATGCCAGCTCCAGTTTTTACGCGTAATATTTTAACATTTTCCATAATTTTGAATTTTAATAAAAAACTCTTTAAAGAGTTGTCTTATTGCTTATTACTCATTACATTACTATTTTCTTTTTCCATTTTAGCTTCGGCAATCGTTTCTTTAATAACATTTAAAATTAATTTTATAGTTTTAGTAGCATCATCATTTCCTGGAATTACATAATTTATATTAGTGGGGTTAACGTTTGTGTCGCAAATAGCGATTAGCGGAATATTCTTTTTTCTCGCTTCAACTACTGCAGTATTTTCTTTTTTTATATCCCAAATAAAAATAGCATCAGGTAATTTAGTTAAATTAACTAGGCCGCCGACTTTTAATTCAAGGCGCTCAATTTCACGATCAAATTCAAGTCTCTCCATTTTAGTATATTTATCAAGCTTGCCGTCTTGCCTTTGTTTAACTAAGTTCTGATACTTTTTAATTGATTTTTTTACGACTAGAAAATTCGTTAAGCAACCGCCCAACCATTTCCCAGTTACGTATGGCATGCCAATCTCTTCAGCCATCTTTTTCAATGGCATTTTAACTTGATTTTTTGTACCGACGAATAAAATAACTTTTCCTTCGCTGGTCAGCTTTTTCATAAAATCAAGCGCCGTAATTAACATCTTCTCTGTTTTAACTAAATCAATAATATAAACACCACGCCTAGCCGTAAAAATAAAAGGCTCCATCTTTGGATGCCATTTACTTGTGCGATGCCCAAAATGCATACCTGCCTTGAGCATCTCCTCAATTGTAGGAATTTTTGTCATATTGTTTTCCTTTGATCCTCTACTCCGATAATCCATCTTAGTGGACAAGGAAATCTTTGGAGTATGAGAGATTAATTTTAAATTAGTTAAATTTGTAAAAATAGTAAAAATTATAATAATATTAATTCTAACTAAATACTCTATAAATCTATTATATTTTTACTATTTTGTCAAGATACACATTGTTATATAAATTGTTATATAAAGGAAATGTTTAAAAAATCTTTAAATTTAAGCTAATTTAAGATAAAAATCTGCTTTATTGCATAGCTCGATCAGTGTAATCTGTTGCTTATATATATTTATTGTTTTAAGTCCAAAAAATCCCAAAACAACATTTATAATTCTTAATTTATCAGAGTCCCATTTCCGAAAATCGGCAATCGGAAATCGGAAATCGAAAATCTTGATTGCCATTCTTAATTCATAATTCACTACCCCCAATCACTCCTCCGCCCAAAACCTCTTCACCTTTATAAAAAACAACACTCTGCCCTGGCGTAATTGCGCGCTGGGGTTTTTTAAATTGCACAATTAGTGCTTTTCCTGTTTTTTTCTTTTTTATAACGCAATCTACTGGCTGATGCCGATACCTTATTACTGCCTGGCATTTTAATGGTAGTTTGGGCTTTACTCCAACAATCCAGCTAACCTGACTGGCAATTAAATTATCACGATATAAATTAGGGTCATTAGCATTACTAGCAACATATAAAATGTTAGTTTTATAATCAGCTTTCAATACATAAAACGGCCCAACCCCGCCGATTTCTATGCCTTTTCTCTGGCCAATTGTGTACAGAGGTAACCCTTGATGCTGGCCGACAACTTTAAACTCCCTCCTTACCCCTTCCTTGACTCGAGGGAGGATTACTTTGATCAGCCCAGGCTTTAATTTTATATGCTTACGCAAAAAATCATTATGGTCGCCTGATAAAAAACATACATCCTGGCTCTCCTTTTTTAAATACGGTAATCCTGCCTGATTAGCAATTTTTCTTACTTCTTCTTTGGTATATTCACCTAACGGAAATAAAATATTTCTAAGCTGTTCTTGTTTTAAATTATATAAAAAATATGATTGATCTTTGCCTTTATCCTTGCCACGAAATAATTTATAAATAAATTTTGCATTTTTCTCCGCCTGTTGGTGGATTGCATTTTGTCCAGAATCGCATTCTTCATTCATAATTCTTAATTCAACGTTCGCGTAATGTCCAGTCGCTAAATAATCACAGTTTAATGAAGAAGCTTTTCTTAATAATTCACCAAATTTAATTAGCTGATTACATTTAACGCAAGGATTCGGAGTCAAGCCCAAAGAATAACTATTTAAAAAATATTCTATTATCTCTTTTTTAAATTGGCGAGCGAAATTAATTGGATAAAATTTTATATTTAAGTATTGGCAAACTCGCCGAGCTGTATTTTGCGCTTCTTCTTGGTTCACGCCTAAATTCATAAAAGCCCCGACTACATCATGCCCTTGTTCCTTCAATAATAAAACAGTGGTTGAAGAATCAACCCCGCCTGACATCGCTACTAAAACTTTCTTCTTTTTTTTATCCATCAATATATTAAAGAAGGCGCTTTAAAAAAAGCACCTTCTCTTTTTATAAAATTAATTTTTCTGTGCTTAATTTAGTATAAACCAGGAAACTGCTGCTTGACTACGTCGA
>JBDRCJ010000061.1:0-3212 GCA_043821805.1 Patescibacteria group bacterium | reverse complement strand
TGAAGATGGAGCTGTAGAATCAGAGCTGACATCAGTCGGTCGAAACGTAGAAACCATTTTAAAAGAAAGGGGATATAAAACTACTTTTTTTGATTTTAATAATTTGACAAAAGTATTTAATAAGTTAAAAGATAGTAATGTCGATTTGATTTTTAATTTATGTGAAAGAATAAATAATTCTAGCCTCCTTGAACCGCACACTTCTTCTATATTTGATGTTTTACAAATACCTTATACCGGTTCTAACCCTTTTACCTTAGCTTTATGTATTGATAAAATAAGAGTAAAAAAATTATTGACTTATCATGGCATCCCGACCTCTAAATGGGATTATGCTTATAATCTTGAAGATGAAATTGATGATGAACTTAAATATCCTTTAATAGTTAAACCGGCTAATTCTGATAATTCAATTGGTATTACCAATAATTCAGTGATAACGAACAAAAAGGAGCTTAAGAGAGAGATGGAAAAAATAATTAAAGGCTTAAATAGTCCGGCCTTGGTTGAAGAGTATATTGCCGGCGATGAGTATGACGTACCGATTATTGGCAGTGAAGATGATGATTTAAGAGTTTTACCGTTATCTCGTTCTATTTTTGATAAATTGCCCAAAGGTTATTGGCATATATATCCATATGATTCTAAATGGGGTAAAAAAAGCGTTTATAGCAAAATTATACTAGAAGAGCCGGCTAAATCAGGAAATAAAAAATTAGAATCTTTAATTACGGAAATTTCTTTAGATACATATAATATTTTAGATTGCCATGACTACGGCCGGGTAGAGGTAAAGGTTGATAAAAATAATAACCCATATGTCTTGGAATTAAATCCTAATCCTTCAATTAATGTAAATAATTGTCTGCCCCGGGTAGCTAAATTAGCCGGTATGGATTATGGTGATTTTTTAGAAGAAATAATAAGAATGGCTATTAAAAGATACAAAAATAAACCTCCATATTACCATCTACAGACTAATACACTCTAATTTAAAATTAGTTTTCATATAAAAAATAAGTGTAAATAAAATCGCTAATCATGGCGATTTTATTAATTATTTGACTTTCGTTTTATGTTCGTGTATAATATAATTGAGATATATTTAAGCTGTGGAAAAGTTATTTTAGTAATCATTTTTTAAGTTTTAAATTTTAATAAAATAAATATGACTATAAAAAATTTAACAAAACGCCAGAGGCAAATTTTAGACTTTATTACTGAATTTATGAAAGAAAAAGGCTATGCGCCAAGCTTAAGGGAGATTGGCGAAAATTTTAGGCTCTCTAGTCCGGCAACAATTCACGCGCATTTAGAAAATTTAAAGAAAAAGGGGTTTTTAAAAACTTCGTATAATGAAGCGCGCTCAATTGAATTAGTTCCGACAAAAGTAAACTGGGCAGAAGCGCTTGAATTGCCTTTGGCCGGAGTAATTACTGCCGGGGAACCGATTGAAGCTGTTGAGGAGCATGAAACGATCGCTGTGCCGGCTGATTTCGTAACTGATAACTTTAATAGCTATGTTTTGCGGGTTAAAGGCGAATCAATGATTGAAGACGGAATTTTAGACGGTGATTATGTTATTATTGAAAGAAATCCTTCACCGAGAAACGGTGATGTTGTAGTCGCCTTACTTAATAATGCCTATGCGACCTTAAAGAAATTTTACCGAGAAAAGAACCGGATAAGGCTGCAGCCAGCAAATGCTAACATGAAACCAATATATGCGGCTGATCCGCTAATCCAGGGGGTGGTGCGAGGGGTGATTAGAAAGTTTGTATAAAATAATGCAAATCTACGATCCGCCAGCTGGCGGAGCAAATACTGCAAATAAATTAACATAAATACACGAATGTACGCGAATGACGCGAATGTACGGAATAAAAATATGTGAATGATATAAAGCGAAACAACAAATGACATTCAAATACTACGAAAATGTGAAAATGTAAATTTGATAGATTATAATATAAAAATAAGTGCTATAAATAAGCGCTTATTTTTATTTAAAAATGATTTATGATATAATGAATAGTGTTAATAAATTAAATATAAAAATATGAATATTGCAATTAATGGTTTTGGCCGGATTGGCCGGGCTACTTTTAAAGCTTTATTAGATAAAAAAATTAAGGCTAATATTATAGCAATTAATGACTTAACTGACACAAAAACCTTAGCTCATTTATTTAAATTTGACAGCGTTTACGGGCAGTACAATAAAAATATACAAGCAACAAGCAATAGTTTAATTGTGGCTGGTAAAAAATATAAGGTTCTGGCGGAAAAAGAGCCGGCAAAATTGCCTTGGCGAGAACTAAAGGTTGATATAGTATTAGAATGCACTGGCCGGTTTAGAACTAAAGAGGAAGCTAAAGATCATCTTAAAGCTGGAGCGAAAAAAGTTATTATAAGCGCACCAGCAAAATCAGAAAATATTAAGACTATTGTGCCTAGCGTAAATGAAAACGCGATTAAAAAGAGCGATAAAATTTTATCAATGGCATCCTGCACTACTAACTGCTTATCACCGGTAACTGATATAATTAGGCAGAATTTTGGAATTAAAAAGGCAGTTATGACCACTGTGCATGCTTATACGGCTGGCCAGAATTTAGTAGACGGGCCGCACAAGGATTTGCGCAGAGCGAGAAGCGCGGCCATAAATATAATTCCTACCACCACCGGAGCGGCGATTGCCACAACAAAAACCATACCGAGTTTAAAAGGAAAATTTGACGGCATGGCGATTCGGGTGCCGGTAGCAGTCGGTTCTTTATGCGACGCGGTTTATGTTATTAATAAAAAAGCCGATGAGAAAAAAGTAAATAGTGTATTAAAAAAAGCGGCTCGAAGCGCAAGGTATAAAAATATAGTTAGCGTAACTGAAGAATCAATAGTGTCAACCGATATAATCGGCAATCAGGCTAGCGCAGTTGTTGATTTATCTCTTACTAAAGTTATTGGCGGAGATTTAGTAAAGGTTATTAGCTGGTATGATAATGAGTGGGGATATTCGAGCCGGTTAGCAGAATTATGCGATTATATTTGGAAAAAGAGGCTGATATAGTTTTTATTGTAGTGGAGTTTAAATTTTAACCCTGTTGTCTATTAATCAAGTAAATTCAGAATGCCTGAATTGGAAATTAGCTATATAGAAATAAGAAACTTGTAATGGAAAATAGTGTTTAGAAATTAGGATACTAACCGGC
>JBDRCJ010000060.1:0-3279 GCA_043821805.1 Patescibacteria group bacterium | reverse complement strand
TGGGGAGAGTTTCAGGAACAAGTTGGCAATAAAATAATTAGATTGGGAGTGGAAGAAAATGGAGAAATACTAGCGGCGGCTACGCTTATAAAAAAGACTCTGCCAATGGGCAAGAGTTATTTTTATTGTCCGCGAAGTCCTATCGGACAGACAGCTAGACAGCTAGACACTAGACAACTAGAATTTTTATTTAATGAAGTTGAAAAAATTGCAAAAAAAGAAAATGCAATATTTCTACGATTTGAACCAGGTATCAAATTTCCAATTTCCAATTTCCAATTTCCAATTTTCCACACCATAGATGTGCAACCCAGCAAGACTTTGGTTCTGGATTTAAGTAAAGTAGAAGATGAGTTACTTAAAAACATGCATCAGAAAACGAGATATAATATTCGGTTGGCGGAAAAGAAAGGCGTTAAAATAGAAGAAGCGCAAAATGTTGCGATTTATTTCGAAGAATTTTGGAAGTTAATGAGAGAAACCGTTGAGAGAGATAATTTTAGATTGCATGGCAAAGACTATTATAAAAAAATGTTAGAATTAGATTTTATAAAGTTGTATTTAGCTGAATATGAAGGTAAAATAATTGCCGGAAATATTATGGCTTTTTTTGGCGATACGGTAACATATTTGCATGGCGCATCCTCTAATCAGTACCGCAATGTAATGGCGCCATATTTACTGCAGTGGCATTGCCTTAAATTGGCAAAAGAAATGGGTTATAAGTATTATGATTTTTCTGGTATTGATGAAAAAAAATGGCCGGGAGTAACTAGGTTTAAAAAAGGCTTTGGCGGTCAGGAAATAAAATATCCAGGAACGTTTGATTTAGTGTTTGAAAATGGATGGTATAGTGTTTATAAGATGGTGCGGAAAGCTCGTCGGACTTTCTAAATTTTAAATCCTAAACTCTAAATCCTAAATAAATTCTAATTACCAAAATCCAAATGACCAAAACTATGTTTTGAATATTATTACATTTAAATTTTGGATTTGTTTAGGATTTAGGATTTAGTGCTTAGAATTTTATATGGAAAAAATATTAAATCTAATTAAAAAGTATATACCGAGAAGACTGTTTAAAGTTTTGCAGCCAGTATACCATTTTATTTTAAGCTGGATGGCTGCTTTAGTATATAGATTTCCTAGTGAAAGATTAATCGTTATCGGCATAACCGGCACAACCGGAAAGACTACCAGCGCTTATTTGATTGCTAAGATGCTAGAACAGGCCGGTTATAAGGTAGGTTTTACAACCACCGCTCTTTTTAACGATGGCAAAAAAGAATGGTTAAATGATAAAAAAATGACCATGGTTGGCCGGTTTTTTACCCAGAAAATATTGCGTAGAATGCTAAGCAATAAATGCCAGTACGCAATTATTGAAACTACTTCCGAAGGAATTAGGCAATTTCGCCATCGTTTTATAAATTATGACATTTTAATTTTTACCGGCCTGTATCCAGAGCACATTGAAGCGCACGGTAGTTTTAAAAAGTATAAAGAAATAAAAGGTAAATTATTTGCGCATTTAAAAAAATGTAAAACAAAGTATGCTAATGAAAAAAAATATATCCACCACCTAGTAACTGGGATAAAAAAGATTGAATTAAATAGGGTGAAAAAAATAATTATTGCTAATTTAGATGATAAAGAAGCTAATTATTTTATAGATTTTTGGGCGGAAGAGAAAATTGGTTATCAAAAAAATGGTTTAGAAGAAAAAGAAAATAAAGAAAAGGAAATAGCCGTTTCCTATAATAAGGTTGAAGTAAGCGATGTCGGCACTAGCTTTTATGTTCATAAGAAAAAAATTAATTTACAATTATTAGGCGAGTTTAATACAACTAATGCGATGAATGCGGTTTGTTTAGGTTTATCGCAAAATTTAACATTCGAAAAGATAAAAGAGGGATTAGAAAAAATAAGCGGAGTGCCTGGCCGTTTTGAAAAAGTTAAAGCTGGCCAGAATTTTACAGTAATAGTAGATTACGCTTTTGAGCCAGGAGCAGTTAAAAAATTATACGAGACTATTAATTTAATACCTCATAATAAAATAATTCATGTGCTAGGCTCAGCTGGTGGTGGGCGCGATAAAGCGCGTCGTCCATTACTAGGTAAAATTGCCGGCCAAAAAGCAAACTACGTAATTATAACCAATGAAGATCCTTATGATGAAGATCCGCAAGCAATAATTGACGAGGTAGCCGAGGGAGCAATTAAGCCTGGCAAAAAAGTAGGTGAAGATTTATTTAAGATATTAGATCGCCGGGAGGCTATTAAAAAAGCTTTATTCTTGGCCGAAGAAAAGGATATTGTAATTATTACTGGCAAGGGGAGTGAGCAGGCGATTTGTATCGCTAACGGAGAGAAAATCCCCTGGGACGATCGGAATGTAGTGAGGGAGGAATTGGGGAATTGACGATTTTCGATTGGCGATTGTCGAATGTTTAATGACGATTGGAATTAGGAATTAGGAAGCAGGAATTAGGGACAAAGCAAAAAGTAAGAAGTTATGAGACGTGTGTTCTTTGTTTTTTGTTCCATGCTTCATGACATTGCCTGTGGATATCTTTTGTTTTAAAAGCTAATAATCTGATTATTTTATTTAATATTAGTAAAAAAATTTATTAATTGTTAATTTTTATAATTATTATCTAAATTTACTTGACAAATTATTTTAATGCTGTTAATATTATAGAACATTCTTTGTAAAAAATAATTTAGTAGTATAGCAAAATTTATAATAAAACTTAAGAAAACGGATAGGGTTGCGTGAAGGGGTGCGCTACAGGACCGTTTTTTTGTTTTTTATTTTTTATAAAAAATTCCTCATGCTTTTTTAAATTGCTATAAATATTTTTATAAAGTGCTTATTTCGCCTTAATTAATTTAATATTTTGTTTACTCAAGCAGTTATGCCTTGAGATTTTTTGTTGCCTATTCATTTATTTTATATATGTCTAAAGAGATAAATAAAAATAAAATTTCAGAAAGGAAATTTATTACTTCGGGGGCGGAAGCTATGCCGATGCCTGATTTAATCGAGGTGCAGAAAGAGTCTTATGATTGGTTTCTAGAGGAAGGTTTAGCGGAATTATTTGATGAAATTTCTCCGGTGACTGATTTTATCGGACGTGATTTAGAACTTTATTTTGAAGATTATTATTTAGATGAACCAAAATTTGATGAGTTCGAGAGTAAGGCAAAAAATGTTACTTACGAAGCGCCGTTAAGAGTAAAGACTCGTTTAGTTAATAAACGATCGAATGAAGAAAT
>JBDRCJ010000059.1:0-3301 GCA_043821805.1 Patescibacteria group bacterium | reverse complement strand
GCGGCTCGCTTTTCTCGCGCCAGCTTCATCTAAGCCAAAATGATGGGCGATTTCATGCTTAACCGTACTGATAATCTGCTCTTTTATTTCTTCTTCGTTTTTTGCCGTTTGGCAGATTGGGAGTCTAAATATTGTTATTTTATCAGGTAGTACCGGCCCGAAATTTAATTTTCTAGCCTGGGCATAGCCTTCAAATAAACCATAAAGCACAAAATTATTTCTTAATTTTAATTTTTTAAGCTGTTCTTTTGTCGGTCGGTCTTCCGCAAATATTGCTAAATTATTAATTTTTTTACTAAATTTTTCCGGCAGGCTGTCAAGTGCATCGGTAACAATTTCCTCAAATTTTTCTTGGTTTATATACATTATAATTCTTTTTGTCTTAGGTTGACAATTATTTATAATTATGTTAATATAACTAGTTAAATTTATTCGTACATTATTCAATAAGGAGGGTACAAAATGGCAAAGAATAGAGAGATTTTGTCACCTAAAAAAGCGGTGTTGAGTGTAGAGGTCGATTTATTTTTGATCAGTCTGAAAGCAAAAATTATAATAACTGTTCATAGAAGAGGCGGGCGAGATAATCCAGTTTCGGTTTGCAATATTTGGCTCAAAGAAGGCGACGCCCCGGCTAGAAAAATAGTTATTGAACAATCCTTTCGCCAAGAACCAAACGTAGATATATTGCAAGGTGCTCTAATTTTTATGCTGCAAATGAAAGAAGGATTAATTAAGGGTTTGATTGATGAAAACCGTTTTAATATAGCATTAATAGAGTTACAGGAAAAAGTTTCCGAAAGGAGGTTAATTATTTAAAATTGTCATTCGTAGTCCGCTACAAAAGCGGACTTATTTTTTTAAAATTAGATAGTAATTAAATCTATCCTTATATATTTTTTCTATTTTTAATCCAGCTTTTTTTGCTATTTTTTTAAGTCCTATTTTAATAAAAGCATGGTAATAGCGCTGGCTAAGGACTTCGCCCCGGCTGTTTTTCCAATCAAATAAAATATCTCCAAAATCCATTTTGCCTGCCTGCGCAGGCAGGTTTTTTTTAATTAATTTAAGAAAGAAAAATTTTAAAATCAGCTGTCTAAATTTTACCTGTGTCCAGAGATTCCAAACAGTAATAATAATTTTTCCATCGGGCGCAACTTTATTTTTAAGTTGCTTTAAAGCAGCAACTCTTAAATCTTTTCCTGGGAGGTGGTGCAGTAAGGCAATGCAAAAAATATAGTTAAAATTAATATCTGGAATTTTACTTAGCTCTAAAATATCGCCAAGAACAAATTTATATTTTGGCAATTTTTTTTTCGAAATGCTTAATAATTTTTCGTTATTATCAACACCTAAATATTGGATATCTTTATCGCCAATAATTTTTAAGAGCCGGCCGTTACCGCAGCCTACATCTAAAATTTTATCTCCAGCTTTTATTTTTTTAGCAATCTTAACTAAGCCAGACCAAAGTGGTTCAGAATGTTTTTCTCTGGTTCGGTTAAATTCTTCAGCTATGGCATCATAGCTGTCTTTTACTATTTTTAATAAATTTTTTTGAGTATTATAATCCATAATAATAATGCGAATCCGCGAATATATGCAAATACTGCGAAAAATGTAACGTAAATACGCGAATGCACGCTAATAACGCGAATTGCCTGCCTGCGCAGACAGGCGAATATGCAAATTGTGTGAAAAAATAGAGAAATGTACTGTTTTCTGCTTTCTGCCGTCTGTTTTATTTCCCTGAACTTGTTAAAGGGTCTATTATATCTTTACATTTTTTTAAGAAAAATAAAAGAGGGAATAAGCTGAAAGCTTATGTCCCCCCAATAAGAATCTTTTTAGAATTTTTATATTGTTACTCTTCCTCCTTCTAAGAACTTTGATCAATCAATATTTGAGTTGGCTCTGACTTAATCGTTTTTCCAACGATTTGAGCTTTTATTCCATCTTTCCCAGCTTCATCAACAAGAGCTTTCGCGTCATTTTCTGTCTTGCAGACCACCATCATTCCGCAGCCACCATGAAAAGTTGTATGTGCTTTTTCGTCGTTAATTATTAATTTAGGATAGTCAAATGACATTTCTTGGGCTTGAAGTAGTACTGGGGCGGGTTCAGGCATATTATGCAGATAAGCTCCTATACCGTCTGGCAAAACTTCTTTTAGTTTTTTTACACCCCCGCCTGTTAAATGAGCAATAACAGCCATTTTTGACAAAGGTTCGGTAACGCTACCGTCATCCAACCAACCATTAGCACGAGCTATAGTTTTAGCATAACTAAGGGAAGGAATTGTTAGTTTTTTAATAAACTCCATAGCTAGCGGACTATTCCAGATATTTCGAATATCTCCCTTGGCCCATTTTGCCAAAATTAAATTTGTATGTTGGGTTCCGCCGTTACAACGATATCCTGGCTCCCAGAAGCCAACAATCGGCATATCGGCTTTAATATTTTTTCCGTCAATCACTTTGTTTTGGTGAGATAAGCCGATTCCGGTTCCTGACCAATTAAGGATAAGTTGTTCATCGGAGTTTTTATCACAAAATGCAGTTACACTATGTTTCATAATTGCAAATTCACCAGTGATGTTTATTTGTCGAGCCTTGCTTAAAATATGATCCATGCCAGAAAACATCGCTTCAACCAAATGAAAATTATCCTTTGTTACTTTTTTCGCGTTAACATCATTACAAAAGATAACCGGGAAGCCGCCGCTTCGTGCAATGTCATCAATAACCATTACAATTATTTCCCAGCCAAGGCGATAATAAATTTCGTTTGTTCCGATAATGGTAAAAAATTGAGGTTTTCCACCAGCTCCGTCATTTTGCACTGTCATGAACATTTTTTTCTCAAGCATCATTTGAAGTATGTGCTCTGCCCAAATAAAATCTACAGCACCGCGAAAATTGCCAGGCTGTCGCGGCACGATTATCGCTGCTGGATTGTTTTTATAACTTGAGACGCAGAGATCTTTTGCGCATTTTGATGCCTTATCTCCAGGATCTACTACCTCTTCTTTGTATAAATCTGTCATGTTTTCACCTCCTGTTTTTGTGGTTTATAAAATATAAAAAGAGCGACCTCCTTTAGACCTCTCCTTGCTTTTATTTAGTTTTAGTTTATTTTAGAATATATTAAAAGTCAAGTTTTTGTATTAGTCCAGCACATTTTGGACACGTAGCTATTATTAAGTAAATAATCCACAGGGGTCTCTAAATTTAAGCTCCAGTGAAAGCGTTTGGTATTATACCAAATAAGCCAATCTATCAGTTTCTGATTAAACCTGTTT
>JBDRCJ010000058.1:0-4097 GCA_043821805.1 Patescibacteria group bacterium | reverse complement strand
TAGTTTGACTCGAAAAAAAACTGAAAAGTTAAATAATCCAAAATCGTGGCTGGAATGGACAACCATGACAATTCGAAACCACTCAAAATTTAAATGTAAAGGAGCAAAACTCAACAGAAATTAGTATCTCATCCCTAAATTGATAATACCATGCGGGTATACATCAATTTATTAAAAGGAGGAAAACATGAGAAATAAAAACAACATAGGAGGAATTTTTTATTTACCTCTTAGGATTTCAATTTTTTTGATTTTGATATTGGGAGGATTTTTTGTTTGCGAGAACGCAATGGCTGAAGATGTAAATGTCGATACAACATGGACCAAAGAAAACAGCCCTTATGTTATCCAAAATAGCATGACAGTGGCTTTGGGAGCAACGTTGACGATTAATCAGGGCGTAGTAGTGAAATTCACGTCCAGCACTTCGCTCGTAATTAACGGAAAATTGTACGCCGAAGGAAACAGCAGCGACAAAATAGTATTTACTTCAGCAAAAGACGACGAAGCAGGAGGTGATACTAACGGCGACGGAAACACAAGCATTCCCGATTATGGCGATTGGAATCAAATTGTAATCAATTCCACAGCGGACGTAAATATCAACCATGCCGAAATAAAGTATGGAGGCGGCAGCGGCTCAATGATAGATATTACGACCAGGCCTCCTTGCTGTATTCATCCTGACCAGTGGAACAGGGCGGTGATTACCAACAGCTTAATATTTTCAAGCAAGACTTACGGCATCCATGACAACGGCTGGCAGACAGTTATAAGCAAAAATACCATTACTGGCAATAAACTCTACGGCATCTGGATGGAGCCGAATTATAAAAATGAAATATCGTATAACAATATTTATAATAACGGCACGGTTATAATTTATAATAAACCCGGCTGGCCTCCCTCTTACAGCTATAATGGCGGAGGAATAAGGTTTACGCGGAACAGCTCCAAATTATTCATTCATTATAATAATTTTTTTAACAATGTTTTAGGCTTTGTCAACACAGCGGGCGCTCAGGTTGACATAGCGAATAATTATTGGGGATCTCTGTTAGGACCGATTGTCTGTTCGGGATACTGCGTTGGCGTAAACGGGAGAGATTCCATATCTTTAGTAGAGGGTACGGCAATTTACGAACCCTTTTTAGCAGACGCTTGCGTTCCCGAGCTTGACCCCGATGAGCCGGAGCCGGTAATAATCGTTCCCGGGATTATGGGGAGTTGGGAAAAGCACG
The DNA here is from genome assembly GCA_043821805.1 of Patescibacteria group bacterium. Classification (GTDB taxonomy): domain Bacteria; phylum Patescibacteriota; class Patescibacteriia; order Patescibacteriales; family CAYMCJ01; genus JBDRCJ01. The sequence continues at coordinate 2,856 of JBDRCJ010000058.1, read as the reverse complement.
GCCAGTGGGTAATTGATCCGATTCTGCATACTTATGATAATTTAATTGAGGCAATGGTACAGGCAGGATATGTTTTGGGTGAAAATTTATTTTTATTTCCTTATGACTGGAGAAGCAATAATGTTTTAACCGCCGGTTTGCTTAAAGATAAGATAGAAGAAGTAAAAGCGCAAACCGGAAGCGAAAAGATAGATATTATTGCGCATAGCATGGGTGGACTGGTAAGCAGATATTATGTGCAAAGCAATGAATACGAAAACGATGTTGACCAGTTAATACTTTTAGATACTCCGCATCAGGGGGCTCCAGAAAGTTACTTAGTTTATGAGGGAGCGTATTTTATGGGAAATATATTTATATCTAAGTTGAAAAAATATACTTTTCATATTGAAGCTGTTGTATATGGGTATCTTAGCTTAGTTAAATATATCAAAGAACAAATTATTAGCACTGAACAATTATTGCCAGTTTATAATTATCTGCAAGAACAAGAAAATAATAATTGGCAGTACAGAATGTATCCTGTGCAGTATCCAAGAAATACTTTTTTGGAAAATCTAAATGCAGTTCCGGTAGTTGAAGCTTTAAAACAGAGAGCGGATATTACTAATATTATTAGTTCAGCCGGCGCGACCAGCACGTTAACCGCAATCAGGGTTATTCCTGATTCTGATATTTATGATAATAAATGGACGGACGGCTATCCTTTTGACATAGAAAAATATGATTTAAGCGGTTTAATAGCCAGTAATGGAGATGGCACAGTTCCATATAGTAGTTTAAATTTTTTAGACGGCGTTCAAATTATTGAAATGACTGACGCAGAGCACAGGGAAATTGTTACTAAAGCCCAGCAGGACGTTATTGAGATTTTATCAGGTAAACGGCCGGAAAATTATTTTGCAGGGCCATGGAGCGCGATTAAGCGGATATTATTTATCAGAGTGTATTCGCCGGTTGATTTTCAAGTAATAGCTCCCGACGGAAAAGTTGTCGGAAAGAATTTCGCATCCAGCACGGAAATAAATGAGATTTCTGGCGCGTTTTATTCCGGCTTTGACACTGAAACCGAATTCATAACCATTATTAATCCGGAAGAAGGAGACTACCAGGTTAAACTACAAGGCACGGACAACGATACTTATGAATTAGGCATTGATATTTTAGAAGACGGCTTTGCAGGGCAAGAAGAAAACTTAATTTCCGGCATAATTAGCGCAGGAGATGAAGAAAGTTTTAATTTTAATTATAAAAAAAGCGATCAAACGCCCAAAATAGTAATTCAAAAAGAAATAAATTTTGATGATTTAATTAAGGATTTGGAGGAGCTTTATAGTACAGGAGAAATAAACAAAAAACAGGTGTATAATTATTTGTCCGCGAAATTCAGGAAATTAAATGAAATTTATGATAAAATAGAAGATAGTAAAGGCAGGGAAAAAAGAATAGACGAGTTTATTAAAGAGGGTGATAAAATTATTGAGAAATTGAAATTTTATTTGGTAAAAGGCTGGTTGACGCAGACGGCTTATGACATATCAAACGATGATATTATTTATTTAATTAATAAAATAGCTCTATGAATTTAAAATATTTCAAAGTGCTAAACTAAAATTATGAAAAAATTTAATGAATTACCATTTTATAAACAAATAACAAGAGTGTACATTTTAAGTATAGTTGTTAGCATACTTTTATCTCCTTTTTTTGATAAACTTTATACTTTAATCTTTAAACCTAAAATATTTGGTGAAGGACTTTTTTTCCCAATCCCAAGTTTGATTTCATTAATGATTACAGGATTTTTTTTCGGTATTTTTTTATTTCTCCCATTGTTTGTATTTTGGTTATTAAAAAAGAAACAATGGAAAGTTTGGGGAGTTGGTATTATTATACCAGCATTAATGATATTTGATGCAAGTACAAAACACATTTTTTGGGCTTTAATCCTCTCCGCTCTTGGCTGGGGTCTAGCCAAGGGGATTTTATTGATCAAGGAGAAGAAGTAAATGAACACTAAACTAAAAAGCATTTTAACAATTTTGGGTATTTATGTGGGGTCTATTTTGCTATCAATAATATTAGCTCCAATGGGCGGGAGTATACATTCAAATATTTTGAATGTTCATTGTGCAGGAGGTTTGTTTTTGCTAGAGTTGTTTAATAGGGGATGCAATATTGAAGGATTTGTCTATTTTTATATTTTATTATTAGCAATTTCTTCATTTTTTTTTCTTAAAACAGAAGACCGCATGGATAGTTTTTATTGTAGGGACAATTTTATTTTGGGCGTTGGCTTTACTTTTTATTTTTATGGATTGGAATAGTTATAATCTAAGTGAAAGTATTGGCAGTTTAATAATAATGTTAATTTTTTTTGCGGTTGGTTATGCGATAGCGTTTGGTATTAAGAAATTAAAGAAATAAAAATAGACAGCGTTATCTTGGAAATAGAAGATTTTTTCACCCAAGGATTAATAGCAAAGAAATTTTTAATCCTCAAATAGGCTAAGGTGGGGTGATTTCAACTATAAATTACCGTTCTATAGATTTTTTGGCATCGCCCCAATGCTATTGGGACGAAAAATAAAGCTGGCTGAAAAAAAGACTTTAATTGGACTTCGCCGGATAAGCGAACTGGCAAAGAGGAAAGGGGCGATGGGGAGGGAATTTTGCCCGTTCGCTTATGCCGTAGTGAAGCGGATGCGTATTTGGATAGATAGTGTTTCCGCTGAAACACATACTTATTTAATTAAAAATCTGTATTCGAATTTTGTTCAAAAAAAGTTCGCGCTTCGTTCAGTAATTGCGACAAATAGATTTTATATGTTTTAATTTATGAAAGGGTTTCCGCCA
>JBDRCJ010000057.1:0-2576 GCA_043821805.1 Patescibacteria group bacterium | reverse complement strand
TAGTTTGACTCGAAAAAAAACTGAAAAGTTAAATAATCCAAAATCGTGGCTGGAATGGACAACCATGACAATTCGAAACCACTCAAAATTTAAATGTAAAGGAGCAAAACTCAACAGAAATTAGTATCTCATCCCTAAATTTACAAATCAACAAATCTTTTTACAAATAAAACAGATACTAATTTAAATACTTTTTTAACATTCGTAGAGCAGTTATGAATTCGTTGATTTGTAATATAATGCAGCTTTTAAAAAATATACAATAATTTATTAAAATATAAGTGATTACACCTCAATGCGTTACTAATATTAATAAAATTTATGGCAAAAGATATTGACGGTATAAAAAAAATATCCAAAGAAGAAGTTGAGCGCTCGCGGAAAATTGTTTTAGATTATATTGGTGAAGAAGATAAAAGAAAAACTAAATTAGATAAAGAGCCGGCAACGCTGAAATTTAAAAAGCCTGCTAAACTTGATAGCCTTTCGGTCCGCGAGAAAAAGAATACAGCAGAATTAAGTGAGGCAAATAAGCTAGAAAAGATAGCTAATTTATCCGATAGGGTAAAAGATTTTTCAGTTAAAAAATCAAAAGCCGGATTGACGAAAAATGAGCCAGAGGAAATTAAGCAAGAAAAAGATAAGATGCTATTAAGCGAAGAAGAGCAGCAGCGTTTAATGGAAAAGACAAAAAAATATATACCTAAGATTGAAAATCAAGAAAGTAAAGAGAGGGAACAATTAGAAATTGAAAAAGATAAAAAAATAGAAAACATGACAATAGAAGAAAGAACATTGTCTATGGAAGAAAAAAAGAAAAACAAAAAAACAAAAAAAGAAAAACCGATAAACTTAAAAATGGCACAAAAAAATAAACCGAAAAAGAAAAAAATTAATAGATTTAATAAACCAACAAAAAGAAAATTTAGCCTACCCAGCTTAAAGTCCTTATCTAAAATCTTTTTATTTATTATTACCTGCATACTTACCTTATTTATTATTTTTTATCTTGTTTTTTCATTATTATTAATTAAATTTAATTATGATACTAGTATAACTAGGCGGATTGCTAAATGCATCCCAGTTCCAGCGGTAGTTACGGATGTTGGAATAGTAAAATATTATGATTATCTTGATAAAACAAAGATTTTAATAAAATCTGGGAAATCTGTAAAAGATATTAAAGAGGAGGTATTAAAAGATTTAATTTTGAATAAATTGATAAAGGACAAACATTTGATTGAAAAACCGAGTATAGATTATTTATTAAATAAAGAATTAAATCAAATAATTCTTAAAGATCAACAGATAAACAAGATTGCAAATTTAAGATTTGAGGAGATTAAAGAGAAAATAAAAACTAATAATTTTATTGAAGTAGGAGAAAAATATGGCGATGAAACTGGTTATTATTATGAGGCAGTTGAATCAAAATTAATATATGATGAAATAAGGGATTTATCAGCCGGACAATCTAAGGATATTTTATCTGATGACGGTTATTACATAGTAAAAAAAGAAGCTCGAGATATATTATTTATTTATGTCAGAGCGAAAAATTTAGATGATTATCTTAGCGAAGAAGTAAAAAATATTAAGGCTTGGTTTTTAGTAGATTAAATGCGAAAATAATTTTTTGATAAATAGGGTGAACAAAAAATGAAGGCGAGGTTTGCAAACCTCGCCTTCATTTTTATTAAATTTTTGAGCCGAAGGCGAGATTTGAACTCGCGACCTTTACTTTACGAAAGTACTGCCCCGCCTGCCTACGCCTTGAGCCCCCCACCAGAGTTGAACTGGTAACCTACGGTTTACCTGCCCGATAGCCTTGGAGCCGATAGTCGGGCTTGAACCGACAACCTCTTCCTTACGAAGGAATTGCTCTACCAATTGAGCTATATCGGCTCTAAGGCAGGCGGGCGATACCGTTGCTCTACCGATTGAGCTAGAGGGGCTAGGGCGATGGCGGGCAGGTCTACCAACTGAGCTACTTCGGCAGATTAGTAATAAATTGAATTATTTTTTTATCTCTAAGCGCGGGAAAATATCAATCGCCGGTTCTTCATACGGATGGGCCCTTTTTACTTCAGCGATTACCTTATTTACTAAATCTTTATGGCAAATCGTTTCAATTACTTCTTCTTTTACTTCTTCCAGAAAGCCAATTTTACCGATAGCAGGTTTAGCTCCAGCAGTCGGGCGAAAACGTCCAGTCTGTTGATATGAACCGCTACAAAATTCGTAGCTACCTTGCACGCCCGCTCCGGTCTTGCCTAAAGCCTGGCGAACTTTATCAGCCGCCTTGATCGGAACTGCTATCACAATTTTAACATAATTTGATTCTTTTAACATATGAGCGGGTAACGGGACTCGGACCCGTGCTTAAACCTTGGGAAGGTCTCGTACTACCATTATACTATACCCGCCGGTGGATTGACGATTGACGATTGACGATTGACAACTGCTTTGTATTTATTAGATAAATTTAATATATTGATTTTTTATAATTCATAATCTGTTTATATGTAATTACTATATTATATAGCACATTTTTTAAAAAAGAAAAACCGTGGGGG
>JBDRCJ010000056.1:0-5075 GCA_043821805.1 Patescibacteria group bacterium | reverse complement strand
TGATTCCGGCTCAATTTTTAAAAATTATTTTATCCCCTGTAACGCCAATAATAATAAGCCGAAAATCCTGCAGCCAAAAGCGCTTTTAACTATAGTAATTTTATTAGCGGTTTTAAAAGTGGCTGTCACCGGCTATTTATTCTTTCTCTATCCAAATGAAGCGAAAATGCAGGAAAAAATAACTGTAAATATCTTAGAATTAATAAACCATGACCGGCTAGAAAATAATTTACTTCCCCTAACCTTAAACACTGATTTAAGCGCAGCTGCTTTAGCTAAAGCAGACGACATGATTATAAATGATTATTTCGCCCATTATAGCCCGAATGGCAATAAGCCTTGGGGCTGGATTAACCGGGATAATTATCCATACCTTTATGTCGGAGAAAACTTAGCGATGAACTTTTCCGGACCAGAGTCTGCTCATACCGCCTTAATGGCTTCACCTTCGCATAAAAAAAATATTTTAAACGGTAAATATAATGATATTGGCTTAGCGATTACTACCGGCGAAATTAACGGACAAAATACTAATGTTTTAGTTGAAATGTTCGGCAGCCAGAATGTTTTTGCTACCCTGGCTAAAACCGCCGAAGAGCCTAAGAAAGAAATAATAGACAGCCATTTGCCGATTAGCCAGGAAGTTAATGTTTTAGCTACTGAAAATGAAACCGAAACAGTTGAAGAAAAAAGGGCTGAAGAAATCGTTAGCTTAATTAATAAAAATTTAGTCTCTGAAACAACCCAGCCGGTACCAGAAGTCAAAGCTATGAATATTGAAAAAAATGCTAACATTAGCCCGAATATTGAGTTAGAAAAAAACCCTAATCCACTGCCTTTTTATCTAGCCATGATAAATAAAAAAGAAATGGGCTTAACAACTAGACTAATTACAATTTCACAGTATACTTATCTAGCAGTTTTAGCATTTATTATGCTGGCCTTACTAGTTAATATTTTAATAAGAGCAACTGTCCAGCACAAGTCGGTTATTATCCAAAGCTTATTAGTAATAATTTTCATTTCCAGTTTAATTTATTTTAAATTTCATTTTTTAGAAAGCATGGTTACAAAAATCGCAGTTCTTTAAAAACCTTAGCTTGGAGGGGGAAAATGAATACTCTAATAGGTAAATTAACTTTCTGTAGAAATAAAATAATTCAGGTAATATACAATAACTATCCAATTTTCCTTTACACTATGATAGGTGTTTTAATAGTATGCTACATTAAAGGAGTTCCTTCATGGATTAGGCTTAGTTTAATATTTTTTACTCTTTCATTTATCCTTGTTCCGGCTAAAATAATAAACAAAAAAGTTCTTACTGCAGCAGCGGCAGTCGCAGCATTTTTAGTCTTTCCCTATTATATTCAATTTTTGTCCTGGCTCGTACACTTAATAAGATAAGGAGGGCGACATCATGGGAAAAATTGCAAAAACAGTGCTTATTGTCTTATTTTTAGCTGGAATATTCATTGGTTTTTATTCTATTTATGACGAAGCTCAAATCGGTTACATCCCATTTTATCCCTTTAATGTTCTTAGCTTAGCAGAAAAAGAAAGGGCCTGTAATAACTGCGTAAATTTATTTTTCGCTTTAATTTTAATCTGCCCCTATTTATTATATTTAACTTTTAGAAGCTCAGAAAAAACACCAAGAATTCCGTTGGATATTAGAGAACTTCGGTTAACATTCGGCCATTATTAAAATTTAAAAACAAATAAAAAAATCATTCGCAACGAAAACCTGCCGCTTTAAAACCAAGCGGCTTTTTTTTAAGTTGATTTTTTAGCCTAATTAAGATAAAATATGTATAGAGTACGTTCGAAATCATATCAATCATATAAATCTTTGCCCGTTATTAGTGTTAATTAGTAAAAATTAGTGGCAATTAGTGTTTTATGGCAAAGATTAATAAGATTTATAAGATTCTAAATATGAAATACGATTCCATTATCGGCTTAGAAATTCATGCCGAGCTAAAAACTAAATCAAAAATGTTTTGCAGCTGTGATAACGATGCTGAAGGCAAGCCAGCTAATACTGTTGTTTGCCCGATTTGTCTTGGCCATCCCGGCACACTTCCCTACCCGAATAAACAGGCGATTGAATGGACGCTTCTTTTAGGCTTAGCTTTAAATGGAAAAATTAATTACTTATCAAAATTTGACCGGAAAAATTATTTTTATCCCGATCTGCCAAAAGGCTATCAGATCTCGCAGTACGACCTGCCTTTTATTTTTGACGGTTACTTAGAAATTAATACCTCGGATAATCAACTGCCAAATTATGAAAAAATTAAAATTACCCGCGTCCATCTTGAAGAAGATACTGGGAAATTAACTCATCCGAATAATAAAAAATATTCTTTAGTAGATTTTAACCGCGCTGGCACTCCGCTCTTAGAATTAGTTACTGAACCAGTTATCCGTGATGCTGGTACAGCTAAAAAATTCTGCCAAACTTACCAGCAGATTCTTCGCTATTTAGATATTTCTGATGCTGACATGGAAAAAGGCCAAATGCGCTGTGAAGCCAACGTCAGCGTCCAGGAAAAAGGCAAATGGCAGTACAAAGGAAATTGCGAAATTAAACCAATCGGAAATTATAAGCTTAATCCAAAAGTTGAATTAAAAAATATAAATTCATTTCGAGCGATTGAAAAAGCTATTGCTTATGAAATAAATCGGCAAATTAAAGCTTTAGCAGAGGGAGAAAAATTAACGCAAGAAACTAGAGGCTGGAATGAAAATACTGGCAAAACTTTTCGACAGCGTGTTAAAGAAACCTCGGCTGATTACCGCTATTTTCCTGAGCCAGACATTCCGCCGATTAATATTTCTAAAAAATTAGTAGTTAAAATAAAAAAAGGCTTGATTGAACTGCCCCCGGAAAAAATTAAGCGCTTTACCAGCCAATACGATTTTGATTATCTGACCGCAGCAATATTAGTAAGCGATAAGGATTTAGCTGATTATACCGAGCAAGTTATTTCTGAACTTAGAGCCTGGATAGATTCCTGCGGCGATAATTGGGAAAGACAGAAAAAGAAATTAGCTAAAGCCGCCTCTAATTGGTTAACTGGTGAATTATTTAAACATCTAAAAACTGACAACTTAAAAATTAAGGATATAAAAATTACTCCGGAAAATTTTGCTGAATTAATTACTTTAGTCTATCAGGGAAAAATAAATTCTTCAGCCGCGCAGAAAGTTCTAGAAGTGATGTATAAGAAAGGTGGGGATCCAACAAATATTATGTCTAACTTAGGTTTAGAGCAGATTGATGACCAAGCCGAACTGGAAAAAATTATTAAAAATATTATTAAAAAAAATACTCTACAAGTTGAACAATATAAAGCTGGCAAAACAAACGTCCTACAATATTTTATTGGCCAAACAATGGCCGCGACTCGTGGCAAAGCCAACCCGAAAGTGATAAGTGAAATTCTTAAGAAATTGTTAAGCTAAAACAACGTAACACAAAACAAGGAACATTTAAACATACAAGCATTTAAGTATTATAAACAATCGAACAATTGAACAATAACTTTCATTAATCATATAAATCACTGCTCGTAATTCGTGTCCATTAGAGTTTATTCGTTTTTATTCGTGTTTATCAAAATTTGACAAATTGAATTCCCCGCGCTATACTGTGGATAACAATAGAATTAGTATAATAAAAAATTTTGTGCTAGAAATTTTACAAATAACTAAAATTACATATATTTTTTTAAATACTACCAAGGTAAAAATGCCTTGGATCCGATATATGGCTTAAAAATTCCCCCTCAATTGAGGGGGAATTTTTTTGCGCAAAAATTTGATCTTTGAAAATGGAGGTATTATGGAGGGGAAAAAATTTTGCCGATTTGGAAAAGATTGTCGGATAGCGTATGAGAAATGTGATCCTTCGAATTGTATACATGTTAGCCTTAATAACTTCCCTGGTACTTGCTCCCATTGTAAGCGAAAAAGAGGGGTTAAGCCAACTAATGATGTTGAAAAACCGTTTATTTGTATTAGCTGCTTAAAAACAACAAACGAAGTATCATTCCCCGAATTTGAAAAACAAGAATTACCTTTACCAGCCTAAAAAGGAGGAAAAAATGGGAGAAAAATTTGTTGGTGATTGTTCGCTTTGTGGAGCAAAAAACGTAGAAGTTGAAAAAGTAAATGACTGGAGTAAAGTTTGTTTTTCACGTCCTTGTCAAGATTTCATTACATCAAGACAAAATTTGGGGAAGGAAAAGGTGGTTATTTTATCACCGAATTTTGAACCTGCATAACCGTTAAAAAGAGGGTCTTCTTATGAGACCCTCATTTTATTTTAAAAATTTTTTTACTAATTTTTCCGCTTCTTTTTTATTTTTAATCCAATATATTTTTCTGCCTTGTTTCTCCCAGCGCCGAAACCAGCTTATTTGCCGTTTGGAAAATTGCCTAATCGCAATAAATAATTTTTCTACCATTTCGTCGTAATCCAGCTTTCCCTGCAAATACCGAGCAATATATTTATATTCTAAACCAAAACTTTCTAATCGTTTATAACTAACGCCTTCTTTATATAGCCTTTTTACTTCGCCGACCATATCTTCTTTTTCCAGCCGCTCAATTAATCTCTGATAAATTCTTTTATGCAAAACTTCTTTCGGCCAAGTTAATCCAATTATTAAATAATCGTAATTTAAATCGTTTATATTACGTTCGTGTCCATTCGTCACATTTTCGTGACCGTTAGTGTTTTCCTCGTGTCCATTCGTCCCATTTTCGTGTCCGTTAGTGTCCATTCGTGTCTGATCTGTGATCTCGAGATACCTAATTAATCTTCTTTTATTCTTTTGGTCGCTTTCATGCAACTTATTAGCAAACTTAGAATTAATTTTTTTCAGCATTAAAAACAGCTGCCCAACAGTTTTCTTTTCTAATTCTTGCCGTAATTTTTTATCAGGCTTTGCCGTAGATAATTGATACCTATCAACTACTGCTTGCAGATACAATCCGGTTCCACCGACAATGATCGGCGTTTTTCCTCTTTTTAAAATATCATCAATCGCCTTATAGGCTAAATT
>JBDRCJ010000055.1:0-7599 GCA_043821805.1 Patescibacteria group bacterium | reverse complement strand
AACAATATTTGAAGCGGCGAAAAAGGAAGTTAAAGAAGAAACCGGATTAGATGTAGATGAATTTGAATTAATATCAGTTTATGATGAGATGAGATATATTAAAACTGATAATAAGCATTTTCTTGGCCTAGGAGTAAGAGCTAAATATATAGGCGGCGAGGAAAAAATAATGGAACCTGAAAAATGCCGTGAATGGAAATGGTTTAGTTTAGATAAATTGCCAGACAAAATATTAGACAATACTGAAGCGATAATAAGAAATTATCAAGCTGGAAAAATTTACTAATTTTGACTAATTTTAAAAAATATTGTAATCTATGTTTAGGTGAAGGCCAATTTAATTATTGGCTTTTTATGTTATAATAAAGTCAAGACCTCTTGCAAAATAACATTTCGGTTAATTTTTCCAAATTTCGGCTGTAAAATTTAAAAAGCTCCTCCGCTTACCTGCCCGCCTTGTAAATCAAAGAGAAAAAGAAAGGTACTTAACTTTTAAATAAAGGTTGTAAATAATTATAAATATGGCAGGCGGGTATTCCATATAAACATCGTCGCCTTTTTAAATTTTTCGCTACGAAATTTGAAATAATTATCTCAAAAGTTTATTTCGCAAAAGTTCTTATGAATATACCTAAATATGTAGAAAATATAATAGAAAAGTTAACTAAAGCAGGTTATGAAGCTTATATCGTAGGCGGATGCGTGCGAGATTTGCTTTTGAAAAAAGACCCTAATGATTGGGATGTTACGACAAATGCGCGACCGGAAGAAATTTTAAAAGTATTTTTAGAAGGCAAATATGAAAATAATTTTGGAACGGTTATAGTACCAATAAAACAAGGAACCCACGCATCTGCGGGGCAGGCAAGAAACAAGGAACATGAAAGTAGGGTAATTGAAGTTACGACTTATCGGAGCGAGCAGGGGTATAGTGATCGTCGTCATCCGGACAAAGTTATTTTTGAAGATAGTTTAGAAAAGGATTTATCTCGGCGTGATTTTACGATTAATGCCTTAGCCATTACCTCACCCCCAGCCCCTCTCCTTATTAAGGAGAGGGGAGAACGAGCAGAGCGAGGGCGGGGTGAGGTTAATATTGTTGATTTGTTTGGTGGGGAGAAGGATTTAAAAAATAAAATAATTAGAGCGGTCGGGGAGCCGGCTGATCGGTTTAAGGAGGATGCTTTACGGATGATGCGGGCGGTGAGATTATCTAGTCAGTTAAAGTTTAAGATTGAAGAAAAGACCCAAAGAGCGATTATGAAAATGGCTGGGGGGATTAAATTTATTGCTAATGAGCGGATAAAGGATGAGTTAATTAAAATTTTAGAATCTGACCGAGCCTACGAAGGCATAATGGCGCTTCATGAACTTAAGCTGCTTCAGTATATCATGCCTGAACTTGAAAGAGGCGTCGGCGTTGATCAAAATCGGCACCATACTTACACAGTTTTTAAGCATTCGGTTTTATCTTTAAAATTTACTCCCAGTATTGAGTGGCAGGTGAAATTTGCCTCGCTTATGCATGATATTGCCAAACCTCAGACAAAACGCTTTATTGGCAATGACGCTACATTTTATAACCATGATATTGTCGGAGCAAAAATTACAAAAAAAATAATGGAGCGCTTAAAATTTTCTAATAATGATATAGAAAAAGTAACAACTTTAATTAGAAACCACATGTTTTATTATAATGTTGGCGAAGTTACGGAAAGTTCGGTTAGGCGGCTAATTAAAAAAGTCGGGGAAGAAAATTTAAAGGATTTAATTGATTTACGCATTGCTGACCGATTAGGTTCGGGCGTACCAAAAGCCAAGCCGTATAAATTAAGACACTTAGAATATATGATGAAAAAAGTAAGAAAAGATCCGGTGTCGGTAAAAATGCTTAAAATAAATGGCGATGATTTAATAAAGGAATTAAAAATTAAACCAGGACCGAAAATCGGCGCTATTCTTGATGTACTTTTGGCAGAAGTTATAGAAGATCCAAAGCTTAATAATAAAAAATATTTAGCAAAAAGAAGCAAGGAATTAAATGAATTAGAATTAAAAGAAATAAGAGAAAAGGCTAAGGAAAGAATTGAGGATAGAAAAATGGAAGATGACCAGGAGTTGAAAGAAGAGTTCTGGGTAAAATAGAATAATGCGAATCTACGATCCGCCAGCTGGCGGAGCAAATGCTGCAAATTTCTTATGATAATGCGAATTTGCGAATTGTATGCAAATGCTGCAAATTATAACTAACACAAATACACGAATGTATGCGAATGACGCGAATCCGCGAATTTATGAATAGTATAAAATATGATAAAAAAAGAAAAAATAACAATTAAGAATAGGAAAGGTTTGAAGATTGTAATATTAGTTGAGAAACCAAAAAACCCCAAGGGCCTTGCTTTTGTATTGCATGGCTTAGGAGGGTTTAAGGAACAGGCGCATATTAAAACTTTTGCTTCAGCTTTTTTAGAATTAGGTTATACTGTTGTTAGGTATGATTCCACTAATTCAATCGGTGAAAGCGGAGGAAAAATGGAAAATGCAACTTTAACGAATTATTATAGAGATTTTTTAGATGTATTAAAATGGGCGAAAAAAAAGAGCTGGTATTGCGAGCCTTTTTGTTTGTCCGGTCATAGTTTTGGTGGTGGAGTAATTTTAAATTTTACTGAAAAATATCCTAAACAAGTAAAAGCATTAGCCCCCATTTCAACTTTTATTTCTTCAAAATTATCATTTAAAAAATATACAAAAAAGGATTTATTAGAATGGAAAAGAAGGGGCTATAGGCTTGAGCCGAGCAAAAGTAAGCCCGGTTTAATGAAAAAATATAGTTGGAATTTAATGGTAGACATTAATAAGTATGATTTATTGGAAAAAGCAAATAAATTAATTATGCCAGTATTACTTATTATTGGTGATAAAGACGCCGGAATAAGAGTAGAATATATTAGAAAATTATTTAATAAATTACCCAGAAGAAAGGAATTTTATATTATAAAAAATGCACCGCATACTTTTAAAGAGAAGGAACATTTAAGTGAAATAAAAAAAATTATGAAAAAATGGATTAAAAAAATAGAATGAAATCAAAAGTATATTTTATAAAATTAAATGAAGTTGAGAAAATTAGACAATTATTGCCCAAGCTTAGGGCGCCGGTTGGAATAAAAGTGCATTTTGGAGAAGAAGGGAATGTAACATATATGCCGGCTAGCACGATAAAGCCGTTAGTTGAAATGATAAATAATCCGACCTTTATTGAATGCAATGTATTATATAAAAGCCCGCGGACAAGAGCGGCAACTCATAAGGAATTAGCGATTAACCATGGCTTTGATTACGCGCCGATTGATATTTTAGATGGAGAAGAGGGCGACGAGAAGACGATAGTAAAAATTAAGGGAGAACATTTTAATGAGTGCTATTTAGGCAAAGGAATAGAAAAATATAATTCAATATTAGCAATATCTCATTTTAAGGGCCATATTAGCAGTAAATTCGGAGGAGCTTTAAAAAATATCGGCATGGGGCTGGCTAGCAGGCAGGGAAAATTAGCCCAGCACGCGTCAATCCAGCACGTGGTAAATCAGGAAGAATGCAATAGCTGCGGAACTTGCATAAAAAATTGTCCGGAAGATGCTATCCAGTTTAATGAAGCAGGCAAAGCAGAAATTAATGCCCAGAAATGCATCGGCTGTTCAAAATGCATCGCTGTTTGCCCCGAAGGCGCGGTTGGCATTCCCTGGGAAAGCACCGGTTCTAAAGAACTTCAAGAAAGAATAGCCGAATACGCATTAGCGACCGCCACTGGTAGGGAATGTTATTTTATAAATTTTCTAATAAATATTACTAAAGGCTGTGATTGCATGGCGCAAAAATTTGAAAAGTTGACTGAAGATATCGGGATAATGGCTTCAGCCGATCCGGTAGCGATTGATCAGGCGTCATATGACCGGGTAGTAAAACATTATTCTGAGTTTAAAGAACGATATGGCGAGTATCAGCTAAAGCAGGCTGAAGAATTAGGATTAGGCAGTAGGGAGTATGAATTAATAGAACTATAATGCGTAAGATATAATGCGAAACTACAAATATATGCGAATTCTGCAAACATGCAAACATGCGAATTTGCCAACTAGCGGAGCGAAACTACGAAAATGCGAATTGTGAAGTTAAGTTTGTAGCGAGCATTTTTGAAATTAAAATTTGGAAACTATGAAGAGCACTAAACTATGGGAAAGGATTCATTTCATTCTTATCTTTATAATATTAATACTTGTAGTTGTAACTCCGTATATTGTTAATTCAAAGTTTTTGTTTATTGAAGAAGAATATTTAGAGATGGGGTTGATAGTTATGCTTTTTATTATTGGTTACGCAATTTTTCGGTTATATCGCAAAGAGGTTGAAAGAAATTTAGAAGAAATAAAAAAGATTAATGTTGAAAAGAATAATCTTGAGGATAGAATCACGGAATCTTTTAAGTATATCGGTTCTCTTAACGTTCAAATTGAAGAAATAAGGTCGATTTTTTCTGATATAAAAAAATTTCCAGAAAATAAAAAAGATTTTAAATACATATTGCAATATTCTGCTAACAAGTTATTGAGTATTGTTAACGCTGATTGGGTATTAGTTAGAATTATTGATACGCAAAATTTTAAAAATTTGCGTGAATACTCTAAAGCCCGCGGGCAAACAGTTTTGCCTAAATGCAATATAAAAAATGGCGAGTTATTGGCAGGGAAATGCTACGATGGCTATTCAGCTATAAAATCGGCCCAAGAAAATTTTCGTGTTATTACTGCTTGTATATTCCCGGTAGAAAAAATTAACGAAAACGAGGAAATATTAATTAAAGCGATTATCAATCAGCTAGAGATGCTGTTCGTAATTTTTTCTTCTAATTATTATAAAAATAGTCGTATTAAATAATTTTTTAAACATTATTTTTGTTTTGTGGTAATAATTTTATAACATGAAGAATTACAATTATAATAAAATAAGAAAAGAGGTTAGAAAATTAGTTAAAGAAGCAAGCTACTCAAAAAATAACAAGTTTAAAGATACTGTTTGGCTTTTTCATATATTGCCAGTAGTTAAGCATAGTTTAGCCTTAGGAAGAAAACTAAATGCAGACTTAGAAGTTTTAGAGTTAGCGGCTTTGCTTCATGATTATGCGGCCTTGGTTGAAAATGGAAGATTGTATAATAAACATCATCTGTATGGCACTAAAATAGCTGGAGAAATATTAGGAAAGTTTAATTATCCAGAAACTAAAATTAAACATATTAAAGAGTGTATTGTAAGTCATCGAGGTAGCGTTAAACTTAATAAAAAATCAATTGAAGCAAAAATATTAGCATCAGTTGACGCGATGTCGCATATTACTGAACTAGCTGATATGTTTTTTTTAACTTTTGGCGTGCATAAATATAAAACTCCAGAAGGGGCAATATGGCTAAAGGAAAATTAAATAGAAGCTGGGATAAAATTATGCCAGAAGGAAAAAAACTTGTTAGAGATGATTATTTGTTAGCAATGAAAATAATTAGGAAAGCGGAGAAGAAAAGGGATGTGTTATGACTATATAGAATACAGAGCAGAAAATATAAAAAAATTACTAATTTCTATCCCGAGGCTTCGGGACTAATTTTTTGTCTACATCAATTAAAAATAATTTATGCGAAAATATTTTTTTTTAATATTTTTATTATTTTTAACCGGTTGTGCTGTGGATAATCCAAACCAACTTACAGAAAAGACAGCTCCGGGAAATATGCCAAGTTATAATGAGCTAGATGTTGTTTCTAGAATGAATGCCATAAAAAATGGTTTAACACCGAAAATCAAGCCATCCGGTAAAGTTGCACCCGCTAGCGAGCAGGCCCAGGGGGAGCAAGCAGCTGATCAGAATAGAATAGTTTTAGAACCGTTAGCTGATCAATTTAATCAGGCAATAATTAAAACAAATTTCGGTGATATAAAAGTAGAATTTTATGGGAATGAATCTCCTCTTACCGTAAATAATTTTTTAAATTTAGCTAAAAAAGGATTTTATAATAGTACAAAATTTCATCGGGTGATAAAAGATTTTATGATCCAGACAGGCGACCCTAATTCTCGAGATGATGATTGGTCTGATGACGGGCAGGGCGGCCCGGGTTATCAATTTCAGGATGAAATTAATAGCCATAAATTAGTGCTTGGCAGCCTAGCCATGGCTAATTCCGGACCCGGCACTAACGGCTCGCAATTTTTTATCATTACCGCTTCATCAACTCCCTGGCTTGATAGCAAACATACAAATTTCGGACAAGTAGTAGCGGGATTAGATGTTGTTAAAAAAATTGCGGCGGTTGAAATAAATGAAAATGATCATCCGCTTGAAGATATTATCATTAATAGTGTAGAATTAATAAATAGCAGTGAAAATTCAGAAATAAATGAAGATAACATGAATGCTGAAGGTGAAAATAATGAATCTAGCGACAGTATAGATGACGGTTTGAATAAAGAGCAATTTGAGCAAACAGTAGAAAATGAAAATGATAAAATAGTTAACGAGGAGTTGAATAATTTAGAGAGTGAAAATAAGCCTGCTGAGAATATGGCTGCTCCAGCTGGTGAATAAAAAAATAAAGAATTCTATTTAGATAAATCGCCTTAAAAAGTGTTTATAGCTTTTAAATTGAAGGGCTTATAGTACAGCGGTAGTAAATCGCATTCGCACCTGCCCGCCATGGCCTCTGGGCCTATGGTCTAGTGGTACGACGCCACATTCGCATTGTGGAGACGGCAGTTCGATTCTGCCTAGGTCCACAGGTGATGGCAGGCAGGTTGCGAAGACGGCGGTCGATTCCGCCTAGGTCCACTGGTTCACCCAAATCTATAAATATTTAACTATTAACATTAAAATCTATGAAATTAATTTTAAGATGGCTTATTTTAGCCGTAGCCATTCTAATTACCGCTTATATTCTACCAGGGGTAGGAGTAAGCGGAGTATGGGCAGCCTTATGGCTTGCTTTATTTTTAGGCCTAGTAAATATTATTATTAAGCCGTTTTTGATTATTATTACCTTACCGATTAATATTTTAACCTTAGGCTTGTTTACATTCGTAATTAATGCTTTGCTAATACTTCTTTCAGCTTCGGTAATAAAGGGTTTTATGGTTGACGGCTTCTGGTGGGCGTTATTATTTAGTGTTGCTTTGTCTGTTATTAGTTATATATTGAACAAATTGTTTGGTACTAAAAAATAATTAATCGGGGTGTGGACTAGTGGTTTCCGCTAGAGGCGGACAGGTAGGGCGTAGCGTTCGCCCCGCACCATATTTTCAATAAGATCAAATAAATAACGGGGATTGGCCTAGTGGTTTAGGGCGCAGCGTTCGGGACGCTGAGGTCGTGGGTTCAAATCCCGCATCCCCGACAAATAGATTTTATATTTTTTAATATATAAAGAAATCCACCGGCGAAGCCGGTCGTCCGCGGTTACATATTGCGGACGAAGTCAGTTTGTACTAAGATATAGGACTAACTAATAATTATTAGTAAAACCTATGTCTCAAAACAAACTAAAAAATTAT
>JBDRCJ010000054.1:0-3638 GCA_043821805.1 Patescibacteria group bacterium | reverse complement strand
TTAACTAAACGAGCGGCTGTGGATTTCTCAGATGGCCCCCTGCCTAAAATCCCTAAAGCCTTTCTTTCGGTCCTCCGATGTTTTTCTTCCAAAACAGAAACATCTCTTTGCATATATCTATTTAAATTTTGCTTTTCTTGTACTTCGGAAAGGGTAGCTGACTTTTTTATCTTATTACCACCCTGAATTAACTTTAATGTTTCTTGCCTTTTACCCCAAGGAACCCTAAGCTCTTTTAATTTTCTATCAACTTCTGTCAAACTCGCACCACCTCTAACTAATTTTTTTATACTTTCTTTAAATTTTATAGGAGACAGCACTTCCCCATTAATTCTCACTTGTCTAAATTTATACCCTGGTATTTCTCCAATACCTTTTGCGTAAATTTTGCCCATATTTGTAAACTTAAGATTTATTTGCTTTATTATTCTTTTTATCTACTTCATATTCGTCAACAATTTCAGTTCCGATTATCTCTTCTATTACATCTTCAATCGAGACAATGCCGACTACTTTTCCTTTCTTATTTCTGACAATAAATAAATGATGCCGCTTACTATGAAACTCATTTAGTAAATTATCTAATTTTTCATTGTCATTAATATAAAATACTTTCGGCCGGGATAGCTCGCCAATAGTTTTATTTTTTCTTTTTTCTTCCATCATTAAATCCTTAACATATAGAACACCAACAATATTATCAATCGTTTCTTTATATACCGGGATGCGAGAATGGCCGGCCTGAAAAATTTTATTTATTATGCTTTGATTAATTTTTTGATCATATTTTAAAGAAAATATTTTATTATAACTGGTCATGATATCTTTCACTAGCTTATCGGAAAAAGAAAGCGCCCCCTTGACAATTCTCTTCTCGTCTTTATCAACCTCACTCAACTTAATCTTTTCGTGATGTTCAACTAGTTTAATTAGCTCTTTCTTCGAGTAAACAGTCGGAATTTCCTTGCCTAGCATTTTATCTAAACCATATGCCATTGGTTTGCAGACAGGATATATAATAAAATTTAATATTCTTACTAGCCAGACCATTTTCGCTCCTAATTTTAAAGCATAGCGGGAAAAAATCGCTTGCGGCAATACTTCTCCAAAAATAACAATTAAACTAGTGGCCATTATACCGGCTATTATACCGGAAACAACCGAACCTAAAAAAATTGATAAAGTAGAGTTTACTGCAACATTACTAACTAACAAAGAACATAGTAAAAGATTACCGTCTTTTCTTATATTATAAATTTTTTTTGCCTGTTTATCACCTAATTCAGCTTTTCTTTTCAAATCATCCTTATTTAAGCTAAAATAACCTAAGGTTAAACCTGAAAAAATTGCTGAAAATAATAATAAAAAAAAGACAATTATATAAACCATATATTTGCATGTGCCCCATTTGCCACGCCCGCCCCTGCTCAATGCGCTTACGCTTATGAGCGGGCGGTCGGGCGGGTAGTGGGGCTCGCCGCCTGCCCGCCTCTGGAGGAAAGGCAATAATAAATTATTTAGCTAATATTATTATAACATATCAAAATAAAAAATTCCATGCGCACGCATGGAACAGAAAACATAGAACACGCATAACTCGAAACCCGAAACTCGTAACCCACAACCCGTAACCTGCCTACCGACAGGCAGGCTTCTTACTTCTTTTACTTCGTCCCTATCCGCCATCCGCCTCCGCCGGTTGGCGGATGGCCGGAGGCGGACCTGCTTCCTATATACATAATTCCTGTTCTGTATTCTCAAATCTACATTCTAAAATCTTAAATTTTTTATTCCTGGCTCCTAATTCCTGATTCCGACTTCTACATTCCCTCGTATTCCCTCATAGTAAGTTGTGATTCTGTTTGCTTAACTATTTCAATAACTACTGATACTACAATCAAAAGACTAGTGCCTCCTAAAGCCAGAGATTGCAGCCCAGTAAAATAGCGCATAATTAAAGGTAAAATTGCAATAATACCTAAAAATAAAGCGCCGACAAAAATAATTTTATGTGTTGTGTTGGCTAAATAATCGCTAGTGTGGCGTCCCGGCCTTATTCCAGGTATAAAACCGCCCTGCTTCTGTAAATTTTCCGCAATTCGGGTGGGATGAAAAATTACTTCGGTATAAAAATAAGTGAAACCAAAAACTAATAAAAAATATAAAATTCCATAAAATAATTGGTTTTGAAAAATTCTTAATGTCCATTCAGCCGCGGCTACAATCCATTCAGACTTTGCGTGGATAAAAAATTGAGCAATCATTGTGGGAAATAATACTACGGAAATCGCAAAGATAATCGGAATGACTCCGGCCATATTTACCCGTAATGGTAAATGAGTGCTAGTACCGCCATACATCCTATTGCCTCTAACTTGGCGGGCATACTGTACCGGTACATTACGCTGGCCTTCGTTAATAACCACCACCCCGATAACAGTAATAATCGCTATTACGACAAAACCTATTAGAATAAACAGCTGTGAAGAATCAAAAGTAACTATAGTTTGCTGCACGATTTGCGGTAATTGGGCAACGATACCGGCAAAAATTAAAAAGGAAATACCGTTACCAATTTTTTTCTCGCTAATTAATTCACCTAGCCACATTAGAAAAATAGTTCCAGCGGTAATAGTAATAATCATAGATACTAAATCAAAATTACTAATGTCGCCTAAAATATTAAAGTTTGAACGCCTAAGTAAAGTTATCATCGCATATGACTGCATAGCGGCTAAAGGGACGGTTACAAAGCGAGTCCACATATTTATTTTCTGCCTGCCAGCTTCTTCTTTCTGCATTTCTTCAAGTTTAGGGATAATCATAGCCAGCAACTGAAAAATAATCGAGGAAGTAATATAAGGAGCGACTCCCATCATCACGATTGAAAAATTCTGCATTCCTCCTCCGGAAAATATATTTAATAAGCCTAATATTTGGTTAGAGCCAAAAAAATCCTGTAAAGCTTCAATGTTTACGCCAGGAATGGGAATATGAGCCGCTAAGCGAAAAATAACTAACATAGCTAAAACAAACAGAATTTTCTTTCTTAAATCGCGCGCTTTCCAAATTTGTAAAACTTTATCCCACATATATCTAGTATTTTTATATTTTTTACTTTTTATTACCTGGCTGTGCAGATAGGCTTTTTACTTTTTCAGCCAGAGGCTGATCCGCCTTTGGCGGAAACTTCTTTTTCACACTTTCACTCATTTTCACTTTTTCAAATTTTAAATCTTTTAATTTTAATTCACCTTTGCCTAATATTTTTACTGGTAATTTTATTTTACCAATTAATCCTTTTTTAAGCAAAGTTTTTGCATTAATTATTGCACCATCTTTAAAATTTTCATTTATTTCTTCTAAATTTACGACTTGATTTTTCAGTTTTAAAGATTTAAAACCACGATTTTTCGGTACCTGCAAAAGCATCTGCTTCATACCTAAGCGTTTTAAGCCGCTTACCCCGGAACGAGATTTCTGCCCTTTCTGGCCTTTACCACTATAAGTGCCTTTACCCGAAGCATTTCCTCGGCCTAATCTTTTCCGTCTCTTTTTCGATCCTCTAGCTGGTTTAATTGTATGTAAATTTAATTCCATTTATTTAATTTTTAAATTATTTTATTATTTATTTATTT
>JBDRCJ010000053.1:0-5188 GCA_043821805.1 Patescibacteria group bacterium | reverse complement strand
CTTTTAAATGCCTGCGATAAACAGAAAATTAATACTATAAATATGGGAATTACCTTAGCCGTTAGTATAATATTAAATTTAATTTTAATCCCTAAGCTCCAAACTATTGGCGCGAGCATTACGGTCGTAGCCACAAATATACTAATGTTTATTTTAGGTATGTTCTGGGTGCCGACTATTATTAAATTTCGGCCTAAAAAAATTATTTATCCATTTTTAAAATCATTACTGGCTGGTATAATTATGGGGGTTTTAATATATTTATTGAAAGAAAAATTGTATTTTGCTTGGGTAATTATTTTAGGAGCGGTAGCTTATTTTTTATCATTATTTCTCATTGGCGGATTTAGGAAAGAGGATGTCGCTAGCATATTTAATTCATTTATTAAAAAATCTAGATGAAAAGCTTATTATTTACATTAGAATACCCGCCATTTAAAGGCGGAGTAGCTAATTATTATCAAAATTTAGTACAGTATTGGGCTGAACCAGGCAATATTTTTGTTTTAGATAATAATAAAAATAAGTTAATAAAAAGTTGGTTATGGCCAAAATGGCTTTTGGCTGGTTGGCAATTAGTAAAAGAAATAAGGCAGAAAAAAATAAATTATATTATAGTCGGGCAAATTTTACCGCTTGGGACCGTTACCTATCTAGTTAGTAGATTTATCAAGGTGCGATATGCAGTTTTTTTCCATGGCATGGATTTTAATTTAGCGATAAAAGTAAGAAGAAAAAGATGGGTTACAAAAAAAATATTAATAAATTCAGATAAGATAATTTGCGCTAATAGTTATGTTGCTGAATTAGTTCTAAATTTTTTAGGAGGTAAATATACCAAAAAAGTAAAAATAGTTAATCCTGGAGTGGAATCAAGAGAGAGAATTAAAAATAAAGAGCAAAAATTAAAGATAAAAAAAGAATATAATTTAGAAAAAAAGGTTATTTTATTTAGTTTAGGGCGGTTAGTTAAGCGGAAAGGTTTTGATATGGTAATTAAGGCTTTACCCGAAGTTTTAAAAGTTGTACCGAATTTAGTTTATATTATTGCCGGAGATGGGCCTGATAGAGCATATTTAGAACAATTAGCTAAGGTAGATAATAACAAGAAATTGCCCGTAATATTTATAGGCGGGGTTAGTGATGAAGATAAATGGTCTTGGCTAGGTCTTTGCGATATTTTTATAATGCCAGCCAGACAGGAAGATCATGACTTTGAAGGATTTGGAATTGTATATTTAGAAGCGAACTTAGCCGGCAAGCCGGTAATTGCCGGAAATAGCGGGGGAGTAAAAGACGCAGTTCAAGATGGGGCAAATGGTTTATTAGTTGATGGGGAAAATGAAGAAGAAATCACGCAAGCGATAATAAGACTTGCCGAAGATAAAAATTTACGCCAAGTTTTGGGCGAGAAGGGTAGAAAGCGGGCGATATCTGAATTCAGTTGGGAAAAGCAAGCGAAAAAGATGTATAATATAATTTTTAATGCCTAATAAAATTACAAATTCAAAATTTCAAATCACAAATAAATCACAATTCGCCGGTCAGCGGACTAATTTCTAATAAAATTCCAAATTTTCATGCATTGGCAAACGCGGCAGAATCCCACACGATGGAGATTCTGCCGGAGCCAAAAAGATATATAATATAATTACAAATTTTTAATAAAATTACAAATCCAAAATCCTAAATATCCTTATAATCTCAAAAATCTCAATAATCCCATTCGTATTTATCACTCTTTATTCATAATTCATAATTTATTTTATGGTTTCTATAATCATTCCAGTATATAATCAAGCTGATAAATTGGCAAAATGCCTTGATAGCATTAATAAACAGACTTATCGGGATTTTGAAATTATTATAGTTAATGACGGCTCTGTTGATAATCTTCAGGAAGTTATCTCTAAATATAAGTTTAATAATAAATCTAAATTTATTTTTATTGAACAGGAAAATAAAGGCGCGCAAGGAGCCAGAAATAGGGGACTGGGAGAGGTAAAGGGCGATTATTTATTATTTTGCGATGCAGATGTAATACTTAACAAAAATTGTCTAAACGATATGATGCAGGCGCTTAAAAGCCAGAAAAAGGCGAGCTATGCTTATTCTTCGTTTTATTGGGGGAGGAAGCTATTTCGTCTATGGGCTTTTGACAGTAATAAACTTAAAGTCGGTCCATATATTCACACCACGTCTCTTATCAGAAAAGAAGATTTTCCGCCAGAGGGCTGGGATGAGAAAATAAAAAAATTACAGGATTGGGATTTATGGTTAACTATGCTTAAGGCCGGGCATATCGGAGTCTGGATTAATAAGCCTCTTTTTAAAATCCAAACAGGCGGGACAATGAGTAGCTGGCTGCCAAGCTTCGTTTACAAACTATTTCCAATCCTACCTTCAGTAAAAAAATATAACAAAGCAGTTAAAATAATAAAAGAAAAACATGGGCTTTAAAAAGTTTATTATAATTTTATTATTGTTTATTAGTTTATTATTTTTTATTGTGAAGAAAAATTTTATTAATCCATCAAACAAATATGTAGAAGAGGTAGTTATTAATAATAAAAGTGTTAAGGTAGAAATAGCTGACGAAGAAAGCGAACAATATAATGGTTTAAGCGGGCGGGAAAGCCTATGCGCTAATTGCGGAATGCTTTTTATTTTTAATAATAAAACTACTAGGACGTTTGTCATGCGCAGGATGGATTTTCCGTTAGATATAATATGGCTTGATGATAATAAAATTATTAAAATTGATAAAAATTTAAAACCAGAAGGGGATGAGCCAATAAATTTTTATCAAAGTAGCCAGCCGGTAAATTATGTTTTAGAAGTTAATGCCGGGCTAGCAGATAAATACAATATGGTGGTAGGTAATATTGTAGAATATAAATAATTTTTTAAAAAAAGCCAGTATTTTAGTAAAAAACACTGGCAGTTAAGAAAAAGTTAGAAACAAAAAATTTCAGATTTCTTTGGCTAATAAGTTTATAACCTTAAGATTTTCTCTAGAAAGAAAGCCGAAAATTCCTTGTTTTTTTTCGATATAATTTTCTGACAATTTTCCTTGCGTCAGGTTTAAACTTTAACAAAAGTATCAGGTTTGGTATACACCTAATAAACCAGATTATCGGCAAAACTAAAGTGATAAAAAGAGCATAACCTAATAGAAATTTTTTTAAACCCTTTATTTCTTCCTTGGAATCATCTTTTTCATCATAGTCAGTAAACATTTATTTTATCCTCCGTGACAGAAGTATATACAAAATAAATCCAAAAATTACGCTAAAGGTAAGTGGGAAAAAAATTACGGCAAAAATTGTTATAAAAACAGAAGTATTGAAAAAAGTTTGTGCCTCTCTGTCCGCGTCTTCGCTATGATCTACTATATGATCCATTTTCCCCTCCTTTTAAATTTAATTAATTTATAGCATAAAATTAGTAGTATGGCAATGAGTACATTATTTAATAAAAAAATTATAACTATTCTATTATTTATTTTTTTAGCCGAAATTCTATCCTTTTTTGGTTTTTTATTGCCGCAGTTTCAAATTATTATATTTTTTATAATAGTTTTATTAATCTTAATTTTAAGTTTATATAAATTTGAATACGGAATCTTAATAATACTGGCTGAATTATTTATTGGTTCTAAAGGCGGGCTTTTTTATTTTGAATATGACGGGTTATTAATATCAATCCGAATTGCTTTATGGTTAATTATTATATCGGTTTGGGCTAGTAAAATAATTAGTTTATGGATAAAAGAAAAAAAGTTTCCGATTAATTATCTTAAAATCCCATACTGGCAATTATATTTAATTTTATTTATATTTATTGGCTGGGGAGCAATAAATGGTTTTCTAAAACATAATGAACTTAGTAATATATTTTTTGATTTTAACGGCTGGCTTTATTTTAGTTTAATATTTCCAATTTATTTTGCCTTCATTAAGCCACTAAGTGGCAACGAAAACCGTTTTATGGCAGCAATATTCCAGGTATTTATTGCCAGTACAATCTGGCTTTGCTTAAAAACTTATTTTCTTCTTTATGTTTTTTCACATAATATTTTAGGCATGGTTTATGAATTATATCGCTGGGTGAGGAACAGCGGAGTAGGGGAGATAACTTTAGTCCAGGGCGGTTTCTACCGCATATTCTTTCAATCCCACATTTTTGTTTTAATTGGTTATTTTATTTTTTTAATGATTTTATTTAAAATAGAAAAAAATAAAAGGCTTTTTATTATTTACTTTTTATTTTTTACTTTATACTTAGCGACTATTTTACTTTCTTTTTCCCGCAGTTTTTGGATCGGACTAGCAGCTGGTTTATTTTTATTTTTCCTAATTATATTAAAGCAATTTAACTGGAAAAAATTTT
The DNA here is from genome assembly GCA_043821805.1 of Patescibacteria group bacterium. Classification (GTDB taxonomy): domain Bacteria; phylum Patescibacteriota; class Patescibacteriia; order Patescibacteriales; family CAYMCJ01; genus JBDRCJ01. The sequence goes on along the minus strand of JBDRCJ010000053.1, from coordinate 796 downwards.
CTCAAATGTTTTTTATTATAATTATATCTGGAATTTTTAGTATATTATTTATTGTTGCTATTGTAAAATTCCCATACCCTAATCCAGTTGGTGGTTTTTCAACTGCAGATTTACTTAAAACTCGGGTTATCCAAATAAGTGGAGAAGCGGCCGTATCATCACGCTGGGAACTATTGCCAGAACTCTGGCAGCAAATTAGCAATGCCCCCATACTAGGAAAAGGCTTCGGTGCTACAGTAACTTATAAGACAAATGATCCGCGGATTTTAGAATCAAGCCCGGATGGCTTATATACAACTTATGCTTTTGAGTGGGGGTGGCTTGATATTTTGCTAAAATTAGGAATTATTGGCTTATTAAGCTATTTAATTTTACTTGGGAAAGTTATTTATGACGGTTTTAAAATTAAAGATTTTACCATAATATTAGGCATGACAGTTGGCTTATTTGTTATCGCAATTATTAGCTTTTTTAGCCCTTATACTAACCACCCTTTAGGAATAGGGTACTTGGTACTGGCAAGTTGCCTGATAACACAAAATATATCTTATAAATCTTATTAATCTTTGCCAATAAACGGGCAATGATTTATATGATTAATAAGATTAACACAATTAGCTCTTGCATTATTTAAAAATATTCTGTATATTAATAGTTATATTGTGCAAAACTTTTTTTAATAAATAACTTACGAATTCGTGCATTTGTATAAATTCGTAATTCGTAGATAGTTATGCCAGATCAAATTATTTCTCAAGAGGGCTTTGAAAAATTAAAAGAAGAATTAGAATTTTCA
>JBDRCJ010000052.1:0-7154 GCA_043821805.1 Patescibacteria group bacterium | reverse complement strand
GGCCAAATATGTTTTTCTAACCATTCCTTAAGAGGTAAATCATCTGCCAATCCCCTAAAATATGTCATAGCGGCATGAGTGTGGGTATTAATTAAGCCGGGCATTACAATACTATTCCCCGCATCAATAATTTCTTTTGCTTGATACTTTTCTTTTAAATTACAATTTTCGCCGATATCAATAATTTTATTTCCAGAAATTAACACCATTCCTTCCTTGATAATATCTAGTTTGGAATTAATTGGTAAAACATATTTGCCTTTAACTGCTAAATCGCATTTAGTCATAATAGATTCTTAATAATTTTCACAATTTCTTGATTTGCTCCTTTTTTCATAACTTGCGATATATTAACACTTAATTTTTTTCTTAATTCATTATCGAATATAAGCTTTTTAATATTACTAATAAATTCTTCCGCGGTTAGGCTTATTTGATCCAAGACTTTCGCCGCTTCTTTTTCCTGAAAAATCCTAGCGTTCTCTTCCTGGTGCGAATCTGGAATTGGAATAATAATAGCGGCTTTCCCCAGATATGATAACTCAGTTAACAAACCTAAACCAGCCCGAGAAATTACTAAATCAGCCGCCATCATAATTTCCATTATTTTTTCATGTTCTAAAAATTCATAACTTTTATAATTTTGATTTTTACCTCGAGTGTTTGGGATTGAATTTTTATTTTTGTCTCTCCCCGTAATATGAATAATCTGGCAAATTTCAGCTAACTCCTCTAAGCCGTCCCAAACTAATTTATTTATCGCCTCTGATCCAGTTCCTCCTCCCACTACCAACAATATCGGCAAATCTTTTTTAATATATAGATTGTTCCCTGTTCCCTGTTCTATGTTCCTTGGAGCCACCGGGTTTCCGGTCCAGACTGCTTTTTTACCGTAATCATCTAGTGATTCTCTGAAAGTGACTGTGACAACTTTTGCGCAAGGCGCCATTAATTTATTAGCTAACCCTGGTTTTATGTCTTGCTGATGAATTATTACTGGTACTCTTAATAGCCAGGCCGCCCAGATAACCGGTACGCTAACGAAACTGCCGGCGCTCATTACTAAATTAGGCCGCCAGACTAAAATAATTGCTATAGCTTTAAAAAAACCAATTATTATAAAAAAAGGGTCAATCAGATTTTTAATACTAAAATAACGTCGTAATTTTCCGTTAGCAATTGAAATAAATTTAATTTTTTTATCTTTTACCATTTCGCGCTCTGGTCCCTTTCTTGTTCCTAGCCAAAGAAATTCGTAGGAACATGGCTCTTTTATATCACTACGAATTTTTTCAACAACTGCTAAAAGCGGCGTCACTGACCCGCCAGTTCCACCACCGGTTAAAAGTATCTTCTTAATTTTATTTGCATCATAACCCATAACCTATAACTTATAACTCGTGTTCAATGTAATTTAGTTGTGTTATAAGTTATGGGTTATAAGTTATCAGAATAAAAATATTCACTTTGTTTGTTTACTAATATTAACTAATATCCCAGTAGCAATCATAGCTGATAAAATTGCCGAGCCGCCAAAACTTATATACGGTAAAGGCACGCCTGTCATCGGGAGTAAGTTTACCATACCGCCGATATTTATCAAGGATTGGATAGTAATCCAGCTTACAATACCAAGCGCTAATATTCGCCCAAAACCGTCAGGGGCATTTTTCGAAATTCTATAGCCTCGATAAAAAAGATGTAAATATAAAAAAATTAAAATGCTACTGAAAATAAAACCTACTTCTTCGGCAATAATAGAAAATATTGAATCACCGCTCACTTCTGGTAGATACATAAACTTTTGCCGGCTTTCTCCTATCCCCCGGCCGAACCAACCGCCAGAACCGATAGCGATTAACGACTGGTTTGTTTGATAACAGATATCATTTGAGCTAAATGTCGGATCAGCTAAACATTTAAATCTATTCATCTGATAAGGCTTAAAATAAACCATAATAGCGAATGCTAAAGAACTTATTATCATTATAACTAAAATATGTTTTATTTTTCCTCCACCGACAAAGTATACAACCAGAGAAGTTATAGCAATTATAAACAATGTGCCAATATCTGGCTGGAGAAGCATTAAAAAACCAATCACGCCTAAAATAACGACAAACGGCCCAATGCCCTGGGATATATCGCTTAATTTTTTTCCCCTACTTTCTAACCAAGCGGCTAAATAAAGAAGGAAAGAAATCTTAACAAATTCCGAAGGCTGCAGGGAAAAACCAAAAACATTAATCCAACTCCTAGCCTTTCCGTAGTTAGCTGATAATCCTGGGATAAAAACTAATAGTAGTAAAGCGATTGAAAAAATTAAAAATGCAAAAGCATATTTTTTCCAACGATGGTAATCGACCCGCGAAAAAAATAAAAAAGCTAAAAAGCCTAAACCTAAACCGAATAATTGATGCTTAAAATAATAATAACTACTGCCAAATTTTGCGTAGGCGACTGCGGCGGAAGCGCTAGATAACATTACTAAACCGAAAACAACAATAATCCCGACAGTAATAATTAAATTTTTGTCGGGCTGATGTTCGCTTGTTCGAGGCTTTAATAAATTGTATACCGCTTGCTTAAGGGTTGACATAAAAAATTCTAATATGTCTAAAATTATTTTCTGCCTGTATTTTTTTAAAAAGTTTTATCTAATAAAAATAAGACTAAACCAATAACCGCGGTTACCCCGGAAATAATCCAAAAACGCATCACAATTTTCGCTTCTGGCCAACCCACTGCTTCAAGATGGTGGTGGATTGGAGCGGATAAAAAAACTTTTTTCTTAAAAAATCTTTTTGAGCCTACCTGGACTAAAAATGAAACTGCTTCAACGACAAATATAAAGCCAATAATCGGTAATAATAAAACATAATTAGTCAGCATAGCAATAATGCCTAAAGTTACTCCTAAACTCATTGCTCCGGTATCTCCCATAATAAAACGGGCCGGAATAATATTAAACCATAAAAATGTTAAAAGCGCACCAATTATTACTCCGCAAAAGGTCGCTAAGTCATAACGGCCTAAAGAAAAAGCAATAACTCCATAAGCCGCAAAGGCAATTAATAAAGTACCGCCGGCTAAACCATCTAAACCATCTATTTCATTTACTGAAAAAGCCGTACCAATAATTATAAAAATAAAAAAAGGAATATACCACCAGCCAATTTCATAATTACCGAAAAATGGTATATGCAAGACTGTCCAATCTAATTTAAAATAAAACCAATAAGCGCCGACTAAGGCGATAATCGTATAAATTAATAATCGATGCTTCATCCTTAAACCCCCGCTAGATTTTTGACCCTTTTTCCTAACATCAAGCCAATCATCAAATAGCCCAACTAAAGCGGTAGCTACTAATGCCCCTAGGGGAAGTAACGTCTCACTCCTTGATAAAAAGTTCAAACTTTGAAAAATATTCAAAGGTATAAATTTTGCTAAATAAAAAAATAATAAACTAAATATTAACACTGTTACCCAAATTAGCAACCCGCCCATGGTCGGGGTTCCGGCTTTATGAGCATGCAGTTTAGAATAGATTGGCGTATTGCCATTACTGCGGATATTTTTACCTAATTTATATTTATATAAATAATGGGTTAAAAGCGGAGTCCAAACAAAAGAAAATATAAAAGCTAATGTAGTTAATAGTAGAATTTTAATAATATAAAAATTTTGCATAATAACTTAGGCGATTAATTAAAAGGCAATAACTTATTATAAGCCAATATCTACGCCAAATATTATTTTATCTAAAATTAATTAAATATATTGAAGCTAGGCTAATTAATAAAAATATATCTACCATAATGCAAGTAGCTAGTAGAAGATGTGCAATAAACTTAAAAAACTTATGTTTAACTAAATTAGATATTAAAATAATATTTATAATTAATATAATTAAGCTTAACAAAGGAATAATATATATTTTATTTACGTTGCCAATCAGATCTACTCCAAAATCAATATTATAATGCAATATTATTAATTCTTGGCTTACATTAATCTTTATTAAATAGCTTGCTAACCATAAAAACAAATTCAAACCTATTATAATTATTAAATAAACTCTAACATAAATAAAATTAATAATTTCTTTAAAACCACTAAAAGAAATACTACTTATTACAGAAAATTCGTTAATTGGTTTAAATTTTATCATATTATTATAATATCACTTACCTTACCCTTGCTATATTATACATATTCATAGCAAGTACTTTATAATTACTTTAGCATATTTATAATAAATTTTAAAGTAACCTATTTGTTCTAAATTATTTATTTATGTTATAATAATATTAGAATTTATTAAAGCTTATAACTATATTATTTAACTTATATGCTAACAAAAGAACAAATAAAAAAAATATTGGAAAAAGCAGAAATTTTACCGGCTAAAGAGTTTGACAAATTAGCTAAAGAAATTGCTAATTCTCATAAAAAAATTGAGGAGTATTTAATCGAGAAGAAAATTATTACTCCTTTATCTTTATACGAATGCGCCTCTCAATATTTTAAAATACCGTTTATAAACCTAAAAGGGCAAAGCATAAGAAAAGATATATTATTTAGTATTCCGGAGCCAATCGCGGCAACTCATAGCTTAATTGCTTTTGATAGTGATAACAATAAAATTAAGATCGCCACTACTAACCCTGATAATCTAGAAATTTTTGAATTTATTAAGAAAAAGACCGGCCTTGAGCCAGTTATCCATTTAACAACTCCGGAAAGTATAAAAGACGGCCTTAAGCAATACCATAAAAGTCTAAAAGCTGAATTCGATTATTTAACGAAAGAAGATAAAATAGGGCTAAAAGGTAGCGAAGAAGATCTAAAAAAATTAGCCCAAGATTTGCCGGTTGTTAGGATTGTTGAAACTTTATTAGAATATGCAATTTTCCAAGAAGCCAGCGATATTCATATTGAGCCTGAGGAAAAAGATTTAGTCGTCCGCTACCGAATAGACGGTATACTGCATGACGTAATGACTCTACCGAAAAACGCCCAATCAGGAATTATCGCCCGGATAAAAATATTATCTAATTTAAAAGTCGATGAACATCGTTTGCCACAAGACGGCCGCTTTAAAATTAGCTCGGAAGAATACCGAGTTTCTTTTCGCGTTTCAATTATTCCGACTTTTGACGGAGAAAAAGTTGTTATGCGCTTACTTAACGAAAAAGCGCAAATTTTAAATTTAGAACAACTTGGCTTTCAACCAAAAAGTTTAGAAATCGTAAAAAGAAATATAAAAAAACCTCATGGCATGATATTAGTAACCGGACCAACCGGTTCAGGTAAAACTACTACCCTATATACAATTTTAAATATATTAAATACGTCTGAAGTAAACATCTCAACCGTGGAAGATCCGATAGAATACCGCATGCCAAGAGTTAACCAATCGCAAATAAACCCTAAAATCGGCTATACTTTTGCAATCGGTTTACGAGCTTTATTAAGACAAGATCCTGATATTATTATGGTCGGAGAAATCCGCGATGAAGAAACTGCGGAAATTGCTGTTCATTCTGCCATGACCGGTCATTTAGTTCTCTCTACTCTACATACTAACGATACGATTACTACATTACCTCGCTTGCATGATATGGGCGTGCCTTCATTTTTAATTGCTACAACCACTAACGTTATAGTTGCCCAGCGTTTGGTTAGAAAAATATGCCCGAATTGCATCCAAAGTTATAATTTAGATAAAACTACTATTGAAGATTTAAATAAGCAGCTTAATGTACCTAATTTATTAAAAACATTAGAAAAAGAAAAAGCGATTATTCATTCTAAGGACGGGCTAGAGTCGTTACTTTTTTATCGAGGCAAGGGCTGTAAAAAATGCAATGATACGGGTTATAAGGGCCGTATCGGTATTTATGAAATTTTAGAAATTACAGATGAAGTTAAAGATATGATTTTGCAGAAAGCCACCGAGTCTGATTTAAAAAAATATGTTGCTAAAAAAGAATTGATTAGTATACTAGAGGATGGTTTTATTAAGGTAAAAAATGGAATCACAACTATTGAAGAAATAATGAGAGTTAGTAAGGAATGATAATAATGCGAATTCACCTTATACGCTCCGCATTATTTTATTCCACATATTCGCGTCATTCGCATACATTCGTGTATTTGTGTTAATTTATTTGCATTATTTGCTCCGCCATCCGCCAACTGGTCGGAGGCGGATTGCGGATTCGCATAATTTTATATGAAAACTTTTTGCATTATTCCAGCTTTTAATGAAGACAAAACAATTGCAAAAGTAATTGCAGAAGTTAAACCTTTTATTGATACCATAGTAGTGGTTGATGATGGCTCTAGTGATGATACTTATAAAATAGTTAAGGAGTTAAGCTCCGAGTCATCGGAGCTTAACTCCTTAGTGGTGTTAAACCATCTAATAAACCGCGGCCAAGGGGCGGCTTTGCAAACTGGCAATCAGTATGCTATAAAAGAAAAAGCTGATATTATTATTCATTTTGACGCAGACGGGCAATTTATTGCCAAAGAGATAAGGGATATTATTAAACCTATTTTAACTAACCAGGCTGATATTGTTTTTGGTTCTAGGTTTCTTAATAAAAAATCTCATATCCCCTGGCTGAAAAAAAATATTATCTTGCCAACGGCGAAAATTGTTAACTACCTATTCTTAAATGTTAAGCTAACTGATCCACAAAACGGTTTTCGGGCCTTAACTCATCAGGCAGCAAAAAAAATTATAATTGAAAATAGCGGCATGGCTCACTGCAGTGAAATTGCCGCTAAGGCTTTCCAAAATAATCTAAGAATAGCTGAAATACCGATAACCGTAATTTACCATAACTTCGGACAAAAATTTAGCGACGGCTTTAAAATAATTAAAGAATTGCTAATATCAAGATTGATTAATTGATTTTCTTTGTGATCTTTAGGATGTTTAAGATTATTAGGATTATTGAGATAAAATTATCACCAGTATCTCAACTATCACCAACATCTCAATAATCCCAAAAAAATATGTTGCAGCAAATTTTAGCTTTAATAGTTATTGCCTTCTTTTTATCACGCCTTTTCTGGCAGAAGCAAAAAAAGCAAATTGGAGCTAGTGAATTTATTTTTTGGTTAATTTTTTGGCTACT
>JBDRCJ010000051.1:0-8102 GCA_043821805.1 Patescibacteria group bacterium | reverse complement strand
CGTAGATTTGTAGAAAATTTGTAGATTTGAGTGTAAATCCAGATTAATTGACAAAGCGAATATAACTTTAAAATTAGTTTAAAAATTTAAGTACGTAACTGCTGTTAGTAATAATATGACTTTAACTAAAACAATCCAGGCTTTAAGCGATCCGACTCGTCGGAGAATTTTAGAATTACTTAAAAAGAAAGATTTAGCGGCCGGCGAAATCGGTAAGCATTTTAATATTACTTTGCCTTCTCTGTCGCATCATTTGAATATTTTAAAAAATGCTGGCTTAGTGACCAGCCAGAGGCAAGGCCAAGAGATAATTTATTCTCTGAATTTAAGCGTTTTTGAAGAAGCAGCTAAAAGTTTAATTAAGTTTTTCAAATAATTATAATTCGAATGCCGCAAATTATTATGCAAATACTGCAAATTAATAATACGCGAATATAATATATTTTTTAATTTGCATTTCGTATATTCGCAATATTTGCTCCGCCAGTTGGCGGATTGCAGATTCGCATTTTTTACTATGAATCCGATTAAACCAACTTTAAAAACAGAAATTTTGCCGTTAATATTTATAATTTTAGCGGCTATTTCTTCTTTTTATTTTTACGCTCATTTTCCTGAGCGTGTGCCAATACATTGGAATTTTGCTGGTGAGGTTGATAATTACGGTTCGCGTGCTACCGGCGCTTTCTTATTTCCGGCTATAATGATCGGGATGTATTTCTTATTTTTATTATTACCTTATCTTGACCCGAAAAAAGACCGCTACCAGCAATTTAGAAAAGTTTATCATTTTTTTAAAGCCTATTTAATTTTTTTCATGCTGGCGATGTATTTTATTACTGGCTTTAATGCTTTAGGCTATAATATTCCTGTCGGTTTATGGGTACCAGTATTAGTCGGTTTATTATTTATTATTATCGGTAATTATTTAGGAAAAATTAAGCCGAATTGGTTTATCGGCATTCGCACCCCCTGGACCTTGTCCTCGGAAGAAGTTTGGAACAAAACTCATCGTTTTGGCGGGAAAATTTTTATTTTAGGCGGCATAATAATGATCGCTATTCCGTTTGTTCCTACTTATTTGGTAAGCTGGGTTTTTATGGTTGATATAGTTTTAATACTAGTTGGAACTATTGGGTACTCTTATATACTTTATTTGCGGGAGAAAAAGAACGACACGTAGCACATAACCTGCCTGCCGGCAGGCAGGCACATAACGCGTAACTCGTAACCCGTAACCGATAGTATCTCAATAATCCCAATAATCTCAACTATCTCAAACATCCCACTACTATTTCACATTGACTTTTTAGCTATTTTTTGCTATATTATTCATATTGCCGCTATGGCAATTTTATTATTATAAATAAAATTATGCGCTCGTAGCTCAGCTGGATAGAGCAACGGCCTTCTAAGCCGTAGGTCGCAGGTTCGAATCCTGCCGAGCGCACTTGGGTTTTTATCCCGCTTTTATGGCGGGGCGATTTCCTGCCTACCGCCTGCCTGACGGCAGATAGGGTAGATAGGCCCCTGGGCGTAGTCTGATAATTAAAGTTAGTTAAATATAAAATATATGCTGGAAACAATTTTACAATTATTTTTTCTTGTATTTTTCCTTTTTTTCTTTGTCTTTTTTGTTATTCAATTTTACAATATCGTCTTTCGCGGCTACGCCCCTTTTATTTCTACTGGTAAAAAAGTGATAGCTAAGATTTTCCAGGAATTAGACTTAGACAAAAATTTTTCAGGAACAGTTTACGAACTTGGTTGTGGTAAAGCCGGATTTTTAAATATTTTCCATAAACATTATCCAAAAGCAAATTTAATCGGAATTGAATACGAGTACTTACTTTTTATTATTTCTAAAGTTCAGCAGGCTTTAAAAAGAAATAAAATTAAAATTATTAGAAAAAATATATTTCAAGCAGATTTAAGTAAAGCAGATTTAATTTATTGCTATTTAAATGTTAAAATGATGAAAGAGCTGGAAAAGAAGTTTAAAAAAGAATGTCAGCCAGGAACCCGTATTATAAGTTATGCTTTTTCTTTACCTGAGATGAAGGCAATTAAGGAATTAAAAATGGACAATAAAATAAAGATTTATTTTTATAAGCTATAGAGGAGAATATGGATAAAATATTTTTAATAATAATATTTCTTTTTCCGTTGGGTTATTTATTATATATAATAATTTTATATAAAAAAACAAAAGTTCCTTATGTAGTTACTCCGAAAAAATATATTCCGATAATTTTGGAAAATTTAAAAGTAAAGCCGGAGACAATAATTTTTGATCTAGGTTGCGGTAAAGGCAGTTTTCTTTTTGCGGCCAGCCGGCTTAAGCCTAAGAAATTAGTTGGTTATGAGTTGTCGCCTTTGCATGCCTGGTACGCTAGAATTAAAAATAAGCTACTTGGAAAAAAAATTGAGATTTACCGAAAAGATTTTTTTACCGCTGATATCTCCCAGGCTGACATCATTTATCTTTTTTTGGTCCCGGCAATGGTAGAGAAAATCTGGAAGAAAATAAAAAAAGAAGCTAAAGTCGGAACCCAAGTAGTAATATTATCTGATAAGTTGTCAGGAGTAGAATGTGAAAAAATTATTAAAACAAATCCAAAAAAAGCCCATAGTTCAAAGATTTATTTTTATAAGATATAATTTAATTCTTAATTCTACATTCTTAATTCACAATTTTATATATCATGGTGGCTATAGTTCAACGGTAGAACACGAGCTTGCCCGCCTTGACTCGCGAACATAATTAGTTATTTTACAAAAAGTATAAAGGGGTGACCATAGTTCAATGGTAGAACACGGGCTTGTGGCGCCTGTGACGAGGGTTCGATTCCCTCTGGTCACCCCTTTGTACTTTTTTTTCGGCGAGGCAGGTGGCGCTTGTGACGAGGGTTCGATTCCCTCTAGCCACCCAAGTAAGAATTGTATAAAAAATTTCTTTAGTTTATACTAAAATTAAAGAGATTTTTTAAGTTAAACAATTTTTTACCGTCTCGTCGGAGTCATCCCGAGTTCTTGGGAGAGACTTTGACGAGAAGGAAATGAAGATAATTTTAATAGCAATTCTATGATTGAAAAATATACGCCGGAAATTATTGCCGATAATCCTGAACAACACAAAGAGGGTATAGTAAGACAATTGAGACAATTGCAGGTTCTGTTTTGCGATAGACTTTATCAGCAATACAAAGATGAGTGCAAAAAAAATGATAAACCAATCGACAAGGCTTTATCCGATATCTTGGAAGAACAAGAGGCCTACTATTCGGGAGATTTACGGATGTTAGAAATTATATACAGCGAGAGAAGTTTAAGTGAGGAAGAACTGTTTAGTTTAATTACGGAGAAATATTATAAAAATATAAATAAGCTTTATGATGAATTGCCCGAAGGCAAAGTTGACGATAATTCACCCGAATATATTAAGAGTAGGATTAATGAATTAAATAAATTGGTTGATTATCTTGAAGTTGAACAAAAAAAGGCAAAAGATAAATTTCCTGACAAGTGGCGTGAAATGACCGAACGACCAAAAAATGAGAACGGATATACAGAGGGCATGGCAGGGATTATAGCTTTTAATACTTTGAAAGAAGGTTATAGTCCTGATGTTCGTCAAATAGAAACGGCCCTTAGGGAAGAAGGATTTTCAGAATTTGACGATTTTTTAGAGATACATTTACCATCCCAATATGGAAAACAAAAAATCAATCCGAAAATTATCACCGAGTCGCTGACGTGCTTGGCGGAAAAGATAATTGATAAATACCCAGAAACTCGAGCCATTGTAGCTGTATCTTGGTTGCTGTCGCATCGAGTAATTCAACGATTTATTAAAATGAAAGTGATTGGCGAGAAAGGCAATAATTGGTCACAATTAATTGGTAATAATGGACAAATTGATCAAGCACGGGTTGAAAAATTTTTTTCAACGGGCAAAATGCCATATGGGAACTTAATTGGCTATATTAATGTTGAAGAATTTTTGCAAAAATATTTACCTGATAATAGGCGAGGTAAGATTAAACTAAAAAAAATTAAAGAAAATTTTGATCCGGAAAAACTTCAAATAGAGAATACTTTTCAGGAAGAAAAAATAAATCTGGACAGGACTTGGGATAGCAAAAAATTAGATTCAAAAGAAAAAGTTGTTAATTTTCTAGAGAGCTTGCGTATATTCAAAGAGGTATTGCAGCATTTAGGCTATTATGAAAAATTTGAAGAGATGATGGTAGGTAACATCGGCCGTTTACGAGAAGATATTAATTCTGAAAATCGAGCAATGCTTAATAAACTTGAAGCAGATTTTAAAAAATATTTGGACGAAATCAATCAAGAAAAATATATCGATGAAGAAATCGTTATAGATTAATAAGTATTCATAAATGATTTTATAATTAATAAAAAATATTTTTCGTCATCTTGCATTTTTTGGCGGATTTTTTCCCGTCGCGTCAGAGTTTCTCTCGAAGCTTCGGGATGACTTTGACGGTAGTCGTACCGTACGTTAACTTAAACTAGGAATATAAATGTATTTATTATTTTTCTCTGAAATAGTTCTAATGTCTTCCACAAAGCCACCCAAATAAAAAATACCGCTAAGCGCGGTGTTTTTTCTTTGGCTATTTTTAAAAAGTTTTTTTATCCTTGGATAACTCCTCTTTTACATAATTCAAAAAAACACTTAGCGCAGGCTTCAACATCAGCCAAGGCGTCATGAGCGTCGGTAAAATTTTCTCCAAACAATGCCAGATGAAGCTCAGCCAGGCGAGGCCATTTATAGCCGTAATTGCCTGGCAGTTGGCAATAGTCGGTTGCCTCTTCTTTTGTGCAGACTCTAATAGACTCAAAAAGGTTATGGGATATTTTTTTTCGTAAAAATTCAGCCCCGATTATTTTTTCATCAAAGCTGATATTGTGGGCTACAATAATTTTAGAATCGCTAATCGTTTTTGCAAAATTCAATAAAATTTTTTCTAAATCTTCTCCATCGGTTAAAGCTTTTTCGGTTGTGATACCATGGATGCTTGAAGCTTGTTCTGGTATTATAAATCCCTCTGGTTTAATAATAAAATTTGATCCAGCAATTTTCTGGCCATCTTTATTATAAGTAAGCCAAGCTAATTGCACTAAGCGAGGCCAATTATTTAGATCGCTAATGGGAGCGTTATAGTTTTGCGGCAAACCCGTTGTTTCGGTGTCAAAAAATAGAAACATAAAAATAGGGGTTAGTTAGTTATAAAATAGTCTCAAATACGTAGTTGTCTAGCTTAAATAATTCCCTGTTTTGCACCATATCGGGGAATTATTGTTTTCTGATTGGCATATAAAATACCCTTGGTCCTTTTGCGCCCATTTGCTCTAGTTTTTTCTCTTTTTCAAGTTTGTTTAAGTAATATCTGGTCTGCTCGTCTTTTAATCCGGTTACTTCGCGCGCGGTTTTATTATCTATCCGATTATGCTTTAAGGCATAATCCATGATTTTTTGAACATGCTCATCCGTCCGCTTCCGCCGTTTAATATTCGCTATAGCTAGTAGCTCTTTTAGTTTAGCTTTAAAGCGAGTGGGAAAAGTATCTGTTGTCTGCGCCGGAGAAGCTGATTCAGTAACCGGGGGCGTTGGAGCTGGAGCAGAAGCGGACGGTGGGATTGGCGTTACTTCGGCTTCTTTTTTAGGTAAATCTTCAGCTATAATTTCCTCATTCGTTTCGCTGTCAGGCAAATCAGTTTTTGTTAAAACTTCTGTTTCAACCTCTGCCTTTTCTTCTATTGGTTCTATGGGAGGCGTAAATGGTATAAGTTTTGTCGTCTGATCAACAGCTTCAATTTTTTCAGCAGGCGGCTCTGCTTGCGCAGTCGCAGGCGCTGGTTCAGCCAACGGTTTAATGTCAGCGGGCGGAGTTAGTGAAGTATTTAATTTTTTATCCTCACTTTCCATATATTTGTATTATATCATAAATTAAAGCAGAAATTTCAAAAAAATTAAAAAAGGTTGACAGAATTTGTTATATGTGTTATTATGTCTAATGAAATTAAAGTTTCCTTTTGTTTTTTTATAATTTATCTTAACCTTAAGTAAGTATATGGAGGGAGAGAAATGGCAAATGATATTTTCAATAAAGGTGAGATTGTTAATACAATGGACATCCCGGAAGAAGTACGTGAAAATACGTACCGTAAACAGCTGTGGGCCAAAAAAGCCTTAGGCGATTATGTAGCTCATTTTTTTGGTGATCGGTCTGAATGGTCTGTCTCCGAGTCAACAAGCCATAACGGCAGTTTGACCGGCACTCAAGCAGTTATTACTAAAGGTAATAAGCAGACAATTTTTATGCTGGTTGAGCCAGAGCACCCGCAAAGGCACGATGTCCATATCATCAAGGCCGTAAAAGACTTGAATGAAGGAAGTTTTGTTGATGAAATAGAATATATGTTTAGCAGCGAAGGAAGGAAAGCTAAAGAGTCACTAAATACTCCCTTTGCCGCTTTAGCCGGGATTAAAGACAAATTACCTAGAAAGATAAAAAATCCCGGCGCGCCTAAAGGTAGGCGCTTTCGCTGGTAAATTCAGAATTTTTTTGTCCTTTTTAGAAGCCCTGCTACTTGCAATACGTAGCAGGCTTTTTTTATAAAAAAAACAGGGGCGGCTTAAGCGAGCGACCCCTATAAAAGAACAAGGCCAGACAGTCATCCGAGTAAGTAGGCCAGTAATTTTAACACTGGCCCAAGCGTAAATGAGTGTCCAGTGCTAAGAGAAATTATTTCGTCTACTGCGCCGACTATGAAACCAAGGACAAATATTGTTACAACTGTTATCACTAATATTTTTTTTATTTTTTCCCACATTTTCATCCCCTCTGTGTGAAAATTATTAGCGTTTTTGGCTATATTAATATTATATCATAAATTATTAATTGACTAGGGGTTCAAGAAAAGTTAATATTAGAATTTCCACTTCAGCTGAATCATTTTGGGGGATTTTTCCGCGATTGTAAGTGCAATATTTAGCCGCAGTCTCCCTGGGGGACTGTGATTTTTTTTTAATGAAGTGGTATATTTATACTATAAGTTAGCTAGAGAATTAATTTTATGAAAAAGATAATATTTATAATTTTACTTTTTATTCCGCTATTTGTTTTTGCCCAGGAAGAAATAAAAACAGATACTTATTTTAAAGCCGAGGTTATAAAAATTATTGAAGAGCGCGTTAATGTGCTAGACAATGGGGCAGAAGTAATCCAGCAGAATCTTTTATTAAAAGGGCTCGAGGGGATAAAGAAAGATAGAGAGATAGAATTTAACGGTATTACTAGTTATGATCTCATCGGAAAGAATATTTATAAAGTTGGAGATAAAGTTTTAGTGGTTGAGAGTTTTGATGCTGACGGCCATCCGGCTTATTATATTACTGATTATGTCAGGACAAATGCGATATTTTTGCTTTTAATCATTTTTATTTTATCGCTTTTAGTTGTCGGTCGTTTCAAGGGGCTAAGATCAATAATTTCTTTAATTTTAAGCTTTGCAGTAATACTAAAATATATAATTCCGAAAATTTTAGCCGGCGGCAATCCAATACTAGTTACAGTTATCGGCTCTTTTTTAATTTTGATAATTATTATTTACATTACCGAAGGTTTCCGGCCCTTAGCGCACATTTCGGCTTTAAGTATATTTTTAAGCTTGTTAATTACGGTTTTTCTTTCCTGGTTTTTTGTCGCTTTAACAAAATTAACCGGAGTTTTCAGCGAAGAGGTTTCTTTTTTAATAAATATTAACGGCCAGGAAATAAATTTTAAAGGTCTGCTACTGGCTGGCATAATCATCGGCGCTTTAGGAGTTTTAGATGACGTGGTAATATCACAGGTAGCGACTACCGAGCAACTCGCTAAATCTAACCCGACGCTTAAAAAACTTGAAGTATTTAAAGGAGCATACCAGGTTGGCGTATCCCATATAGCCTCTATGACTAACACTTTATTTTTAGCTTATGCCGGCGTATCTCTGCCCTTACTTCTACTTTTTATTTCCGGGGAAAGCGCTTTTTCAAACTGGTCGCAAATAATTAACAATGAGGCCATCGC
>JBDRCJ010000050.1:0-15328 GCA_043821805.1 Patescibacteria group bacterium | reverse complement strand
CACTCCTTGGGTATCCCGGCCGGTTTGGTTCACTGATTTAAAGGGTAATCTAATTACCTGGCCTTTTTCGGAAATAACGATTAAATCTTTTTCCATCATAGCTTCAGTATTAACAACATAAGCGTTAGTTATTTTTCCGGTCTTAGCCGTTACTTTAGCGGTTTTAATTCCTGAACCACCCCGACCCTGAACCTTATATAAATTAAGCACTGTTCGTTTACCAAAACCCTGTTCCATCACGGTTAAAACCTGATATTTTTTTAGCTTTTCTTTATCAGCTTTAATTATCCCCATCCCTACTACCATATCTTCTTTTTTTAGCCTAATACCGAATACTCCAGCCGCATTTCTTCCCATATCGCGGACATCTGTTTCTCGAAAGCGAATCGCTTGGCCCTGAGTAGTAATCAATTGAATTTCGTCTTTGCCGTCGGTCGGTTTTGCCCAAATTAATTTATCTTCTCCTTTAATTTTAATGGCAATTAAGCCGGAACGCCGCACATTATCAAAAGCTTCAATTTTCACTTTTTTTACTAAACCCTTTTCTGTGGCAAAAAATAGATATTTGCTTTTAGCAATCTTATCTAAAGGAAGGATTGAAGTTACTTGTTCGCCACTGCCTAATTGCAAAAAATTTACAATCGCCTGGCCTTTGGCTGTCCGAGTAGTCTGCGGCACTTCATAGGCTTTAAGCTGGAACACTCGACCGCGAGTAGTAAAAAATAAAATGTCGTTATGGGTCATGGTAGTAAACATAAAATCAACCATGTCTTCCTCTTTAGTGGTTAGACCGATAACGCCCTTACCGCCCCGAGCCTGGACTTTAAAAGTATCAGGCGTAAGCCTTTTAATATAACCGTCGCGAGTCATCGTTATGACAGTATCTTCGTTCGGCACTAAATCTTCCATGCTAAAATCTTTTGCCCCATGGCTAACAATCTGGGTCCTGCGCTCATCGCCATATTTATCAGCTAGCGCTTTAATTTCAGTTTTAATAATCCCTTTTATTTTAGTACGCGATTTTAATATTTCTTCTAATTCTTTAATTAACTTTTCTTTTTCTTTTAATTCTGTTTCAATTTTTAATCTTTCTAAACTCGCTAAAGTAGCTAGCCTCATATCTAAAATAGCCAAGGCCTGCTTTTCAGTTAGTTTAAATTGCTTTATCAAATTATTTTTTGCTACTTCCTTATCGCGGCTAGCTTTTATAGTTTTAATTACCGCATCAATCTTATTTAAAGCGATCATTAAACCCTCTAAAATATGAGCCCGATCACGCGCCCGATCTAAATCATATTGGGTGCGGCGAGTAACTACTTCTGTGCGATGTTTAATATACTCTTCCAGTATCATTTTAAGCGTCATAACTTTCGGCTGAATTCCGTCTGCTAGCGCTAAAGCATTAACATGGAAAGTTTCCTGAAGCTGGGTATGTTTATATAAACTATTTAATATTTTTCTCGGATAAGCTTCTTTTTTTAGAACAACCACAACTCGCACCCCGTCTTTATCAGACTCATCTCTTAAATCTTTAATTCCTTCAAGTTTTTTATTTTTTACTAAATCCGCAATTTTTTCTACTAAGCTGGCTTTATTAACTTGGTAGGGAATTTCGGTAATTACAATTTGCCAGCCGCCGCTTTTTATTTCTATAATTTCCGCTTTACCACGCATAACTATCCCACCCCTGCCAGTTGCGTAAGCTTGAAGAATGTCATTAGTATTATAAATTACTCCGCCAGTCGGAAAATCCGGACCTTTAACAAACTTCATTAAATCCTCCGGAGTTGCTTCCGGTTTATCAATTAAATAAGTTATCGCTTCAACTAATTCGCCTAAATTATGCGGCGGGATATTAGTCGCCATCCCGACTGCAATTCCCATCGTGCCGTTTAATAGTAAATTAGGTAATCTAGCAGGTAAAACTCTGGGCTCCTTTTGCGAACCGTCAAAATTAGGAATAAAATTAACTGTATTTTTTTCAATATCGAAAAGTAACTCTTCTGAAATTGAAGCTAATTTCGCTTCGGTGTAACGCATCGCGGCCGCTCCATCGCCGTCCATTGAGCCAAAATTACCCTGCCCCCTGACTAAGGGGTAACGCATAGAAAAATCTTGGGCCATTCTCACCATTGAATCATAAACCGCCGTATCTCCATGCGGATGGTATTTTCCTAAAACTTCACCGACGACAGTAGCTGATTTTCTAAGCTTTGCATTTGCTCTTAGACCAATGCTCCACATCGCAAATAAAATTCTACGATGGACTGGCTTTAAACCGTCCCTTACGTCAGGCAAGGCTCGGCTAACTATTACGCTCATGGCGTAATCTAAATATGAAGCGCTCATTTCCTCGACTATCGGCTGCGGTACAACAATACCGAATTCTGTTTTTTCCCGGCCGCTTACAATCTTGTGGGGAATTACTGTTTTGATTTCCTCTTTTTTTAATTTTTCTTTATCCTCAATTACGGGCTTATCAACCTTTTTTATTTTTTCCTTGTCTGGTTTAACCTGCTCATTCTCAGGTTTAACAACTTTTTCTTTCTTGACATTGTTTTTAGGCTTCATCACTTTAACAGCTTTTTCTTTTTTGACTTTGGCAGTTTTAACTTTCTTTTTTACAGCTTTAACTACTGGCTTCTTTTTCTTTTCAAGCTTTTTTGGTTTTATTTTTTTAGTTTTTGCCATATTGTAATGGGATTATTGAGATTTTTAGGATTTTTGTGATTATTGAGATAGCATCATCTTGACAATCCCAAATATCTCAAACATCCTAAAGATCTTACTTGATTATACAGTATTTGCTTTTTAATATTAATTTTTTATTTTAGTTTCAAAATTTATTATTTATTCTCCCGCTTCTTCAAATTCTGATTCTATATCTTTTAATTTATCTCGCAACTCTAGAACCTCTTTCTCGCTTAATTCAGTATTATTTTCAGCTTCGTTTAAATTACTGTCTGGTAGATTATTATTAAAAATCTGCTCATCCTGATTTTCAATAACTTCTTCATTATTTTCAGCTTCCGGCCAATTATTTTTAATTTCACCTATTCCCTCTCTTACTTCGCTCATGGTTTGGCTGAATTCCTCGCTTATTTTATTCCAATTAAACTCGCTCTTAGTTTTATTTTCTGGCTGGCTAATACTAAAAATTTTATCAAAATTCATTGCCCAAAAAACCAATATTAAAATCATAAAAAAAATTATGGCTGACCAAAGCATTAACTTTTTATCCTGCTCAATTTTATGATCGTAATTTTTAAAATTAAACTCTTGTTCAGGCCTAATATTATCTTCTTTTAATTCTTCCTTTCTTAATTCTGATAAATCCACTGCCTCAGTTTTCTTATTAATTTTCTTCTTTTTAGAGCCAACTCTTTTCACCTTTATATTAACTATATTAGATTTTTTTTCTATTGAAGTATTATTTTTTGCTTTCCTCCTCGGCATAAATATAAACACTTAATTTTAAAATATAAACTATATACTCAATATCACCAACTCCATATCTTCCTGGGGTAAATCTTTTTTACTTATTTTTAGTTTTTCTTCCATGGTCGGTTTAATGCCAAGCTCCTTAATAAATTTATCAACCGTTTCAATTTCAACTTTTAACCCTTTTATTTTGTAGTGCATCGGAATAACAATCCGCGGTTCAATTTGCGACACTACTTCAACCGCCTTTTTAGAGTCTATCGTATATACTCCCCCGACTGGAATTAATAAGATATCTGCACCGGCTAATCTCTCTAACTGCTTATTATCTAAAATATGGCCTAAATCGCCTAAATGGACTATTGAAATATCATCAACTTCAATCCGACACATAATGTTTTTCCCCTTTTCTGTACCGTTTTTACTATCATGGTATGATTCTACTCCTTCAACTAATACTCCGCGAATATCATATTCGCCAGCCCCTTTAACTACATAAGGATTGCCGCGAAGCGATTTAATATTATTGTGATCAAAATGGTCATGGCTAACAGTAACAATATCAGCCTCAAAACTAGGTGGTTTTAAACCAATTGATTTATCAAAAGGATCAGTTACTACTGTTATCCCATCCGAGCTAATTTTATCTTGAATTTTAAAGCAAGATTGCCCTAACCAACTTATAATCATATTATTATTAATTACAAATAATATATTACAAATCAACAAATCTTCTCACTAATCTACAAATATTTGTGTTATTCGTTGTTAAATTTGTTGATTTGTATTTGTTTTTATTTGTGAAAAGATTCGCCTGCCCCGCCCGTCTTGCCGCGAGGCTGGCTTTGCGGAGCAAGGCTGGGTTGATTCGTAATAATTATCTAAAAACTTATTAATTAAACATAAAAAATAGGCCGTCTAAACCTATTTTTAGTATAGCAAAAATAATGTAACTGTCAACTGAAAAATTACTAAAATTACCTTGAAAAATACTTTCCCTCATCTTCATCTTCTGAAACATTATTTCCATTGCCCTCTTCTTCTTCCTCTTCGTTTTTATCGCTAAAAATTTCATCTTTTTCGCTAATTTGAGCTTGTTTCTCTACTTTTATATCTTCCTCAGTGTTTTCATCTTCATCTTCTTCGTCCTCCCCGTTTGCATCTTCGTCTTCCTCTTCACCTGTTAAATTATCTTCTTCACTATCCTCTCCCAAATAATTATCCGGCTCTTCGGCCTCTTCACGAGAATGCAAATTTACTCCGCTTATCCCCTCTTCAGTTAATGCTTCATATTGCTCTTTGCTGATCATAATCTCCCGCGGCTTAGCGCCGTTGCCTGGACCGACTACTCCAGCCTCTTCTAACATATCTATTAACCGCGCCGCCCGAGCATAACCAATACTAAGCCGGCGCTGTAAAAGAGAAGCGGAAGCTTTTCCCATATTAATTATTACTTCTTTAGCTTCTTCAAATAATTCATCATCTTCACTGCCTGAATCGTAACCGACCCCGGCTACTCCATGAACTTTCTGCCTTTCTGTTATCCCTTCAATATAATTCGGCTGACCACCTTTACTTAAAATATAGCCGACTACTCTTTTTAATTCTTTGTCGCTTACAAAAGCTCCTTGTAATCTTTTCGGTTTTGACATTTCAGCCGTCAGAAATAACATATCTCCCTGGCCTAATAATTTTTCCGCTCCTAAGCTATCTAAAATAGTTTTTGAATCAACGCCGGAAGCGACCGAGAAAGCAATTCGCGCCGGCATATTAGCTTTTATTAAACCAGTAATAACGTCAACGCTCGGCCGCTGGGTTGCTAAAACTAAATGGATGCCGACCGCTCTGGCCATTTGGGCTAACCTAATTATCCCGGCTTCAATATCGCGAGCGGCGGCCACCATTAAATCCGCTAATTCATCAATTATAAAAATAATATAGGGCATCTTTCCATCTTCGGATTTTTGGCCGACGGTCGCATTATATGACTCAATATTTCTCTTATTATATCTTGATAAAGTTTCAAATCGACGGTCCATCTCATTTAAGCACCATTTTAAAGCATTGATAGTTTTTCCGACATTAGTAATTACCGGGGTTAAGAGATGGGGAATGCCATTATAAATTGGCATTTCCACTCGTTTTGGGTCAACCATAATAAAGCGCAAATCATCTGGATTATTTTGGTATAAAAGGCTGACAATAATTGCGTTTAAACAGACTGATTTACCCGAGCCAGTTGCTCCGGCGACTAATAAATGAGGCATTTTAGCTAAATCAGCTACCCAGCCCAAGCCAGACACATCCTTACCGACTCCGATGGTTAAATTATTTTTTCTTCCCTTAAAAGATTCACTTTTAAATATCTCTTTTAAACCAACAACTGCTTTAGTTTGGTTCGGCACTTCAACGCCGACTAATGATTTTCCTGGGATAGGAGCTTCAATTCTAATCGGATGGGCGGCTAAAGATAAAGCTAAATCATTGCTTAAAGTAGTAATTCGGGCAAGCTTTACCCCTTCGGCTGGTTTAAAAGTATATTGGGTAACTGTCGGTCCTACACTTATTTCCCCCATCTCCACCAAAATACCAAAATTTTCTAAAGTTCGTTGAATAATTATTGAATTCTGCTTTATGTCTCCGCTGGTTGGTTTGCCTACTTTATTATTTAATAAATCAATCGGCATATCTATTTTAATATTGCTAGCCCGCCAAATCGATTCGGTTTGAACTTCGCCTTTATCTTTTTCTTTTAGAAAAAATCCCGGCTCTTCGGCTATTTCTTTTTCATAAAAAGGCATTTGCGCTTCTTCTTCCTCTTCTTCTTCTTCCTCTTCTTCTTCCTCTTCTTCTTCTTCCTCCTCTTCTTCCTCTTCACTAGCAGACTCATCCCGGCCAAATAACTTAGCAAAGAGAATTTTTATTGGATAAATAATTTTTCCTAATAAACTTTCTCCGCCGATTAATCTTGCTAATGAAGTATTAAACATCAACATAAATGAAATTAGAAGCAAAGCGATTACTAAAATTATACTCCCCCAAAAACCTAACACCTTATCATAGGCTAAGGCTAAATACAGGCCAATATAACCACCGCCGGCTCCGTCTTGAACAACTGGCTGCCAAAGCTCCCGCGAAATAAAAAAATGTAAAATTGGCTGCCAGGAAATTACAAATAATAAAAGGCCGAAATAATTTTTTAGGGTTACTGGATATTTATCCTCGTTAAACAAAAAAAAGCCTAAAGCAAGCAGTATCATCGGAAAAACCCATTTACCCCAGCCAAAAATTAGCTCAAGAAAATGAGCTAAATAATTTCCAAATGTCCCGGCTAAATCAAATAAACTCAAAGCGCTTAAAGCGCCAAAAGCTAAAATAAATACAATAAAAATACCCTTTTTAGTGTCAGGGTTTAAATTAAAGCTTGGCAAAGCAATATAATCTAAAGCTCTTTTTTTCTGTTTTACGTATTTTCTCTTTCTTCTGGCCATAACAAATATAAATACCAAAATTAAGCAAATATTAAAATATTGCTTATTATTCTGGATTATTTACATTATATCACAAAACAAATTTATAAAAAATATTTAATTAATACCTAAAGAGGTGATTTAATTTATAGCTTTTTGCCTGAAAAAATTCTTTTGCATATTCGGCCGCTTGCTGTGGCGAATAATACTTACAGCTAAAGACGTCTAAATAAACCGCGTTTGTTTGGTTGGCAAAATGGCCGGAAATTAAGGAAGTTTCAATTAGCTGGGTCATGGAAAATCCAGATACGCGCGGGTCTTCGCCGAAATCCACTACTGTTGTTTCGCCGAATCTTTTCATATCTATTAGCTTGCAGAGCTCTTTAACAAACTCTCTAATTTTATTAGCATCTCGGATTATTTCCGGATTGCAGTCCTTGAGGTCGATTGAAGTACACATCCCCCAAGGATTTTCTTTCTGGTATTTATCCAGAATCACCTGATCCTTGTTCATGAAAATTTTTTTATTCTAGATTATTAACATTAATTTGAAAAAAACAAACTAATTACCATAATCCAGAAACTATAAATTATTAAATGAATAATGGCGTTATTTATTATATCACATTTAAAAAACAAAAAAAGAGCCTGCCGGGAAATTAGAAAATAATCCCCCGACAGGCTTCTTGTGCAGTCATTTTTTTCCAACCACTTCGTACATTGGCTTGCCGAAAGAATGCGGCCATTCGTAATCTTCCAAACTTATTTCAATTTCTTCTTGGTCAACAAGAAACTCTATAAGATCCGCTGGAGCCCCCATGTTCTTTATCTCTTCATAAGTTAATTCAATTTTAAAATGATTACTCACGGCTACGCTTAGTTGCATTAAATCTAAAGAATCAAAATCTAAGTCATCAACAAAATCCACTGTTAGATCTAATATTTCTGCTCCGGTACCGTTGTCGTCCAAAATTGTTAAAATGACTCTGGCAATCTTCTGTTCAATTAAACCTCGCTTTTCTTCCTTGTCCATTCGTTCCTCCCAAGTTTTACAACCAGTCGGCTGCATATTCTACCTATTCATTTGATTTTAAGTTAAGATCCTAGCAAAACCATCTCATCAGTCATTTCTTCTACGGAAATATCATCTCCAGTTCCCCCAGCTCCCAATAAACTAGCTACAGGCATGCCTAAAGAAATACCCATGAATGGACCTCTGTATAATTCAATAACCGGTTCTCCAGCAAACTGTAATTGCTCAAATGTCAAAGACTCTTTTTTTCTAGACATAAGCCCTCCTTTTTTATTCTAAACCGTTTAAAGCTCTTTCTAATGGATTTAGCTCTGGGCTTAAATACCAGTCTATATCCATCCCATCTTCTTCTAGTTCTTTAATCATCACAAAAACCGGAGCCTCACTTCCCTTATTACTTAAAGGCTTGCCATTTTCATCAATCACTAAAACTCCAACTCTTTTTGTTTTCCAGCTTGTATAATTTTTAATTAAGCCTCTACTATAATACCCGAGAAATAATTCTCCTTCAAGAAGCTCTGGATGTTTCACAAACCCCTCCTTTGTTGTTAAAGAGTTAATAATTATTTATTAAAACAACATTTTTAACCAACAACTAACCCTACTATAATTTTAACAGAAAGTCAACCTTCCTTACTAAACACGAAATGACACGAATTGATACGAACGAACACGAATTAAGAAAAAAAAATAAAATTTAACAGAAAATATTTTTAAAACCATAAAAGTTGATTACTAATTCGTTTTCATTAGTGTTTATCCGTCTTATTTCGTGTCTTATGGGTTATGGGTTACGGGTAATAGCTTTCACCAGCAACCCAGCTAAAACCACAATCACTGCCCCGGCAATTACTAATAAATATTTAAATAATTCAATTTTTTTATCACGGCTGGCAAGCGCCCATTCATCGCTTTCTTCAATTTCGCCTAAAACTTGACCGACTGCGTTTTCAGAGCTTTCAATATCTTTTTTAACTATGTCATCATTTGAACGCGGCATAATTCTTAAACCTGAACTTGTTCGGCCGACTAAGCCGGTTATAGAAATATTTTCACCTTCTTTTATTGAGCTAGCAGGAATGCCGGTTGAAGTTTTTATATAGACTACTACTTCTTCAGTGCCGTCGTCTAAATAAATAACTGAGCTTTTTCTATCTGTTACTTGGCCGGTTACCGAGACTAAACTACCGATGCTTTCCTCGGTAATGCTTTCGCAGCTGCAGGTTTTTGCCGCTGGTGGAAAACTTGCGGCCAGCACTTTCATATCCTCGGCAATTTTAGTTTTTATTCTCTTTTCTCCCTGACTTTCAGAAATTTCTCCAGTCACCTCAATTACGTCGCCGACTTTTAAATTCGGAAAATCTTTATAATAATTATACACTTGAATGCCAGGCGAGCCAACAATATAAAAATACTGCGCTCCTAATACTCCGGGCAAAACTGCTACCGTACCAGTAGCGATTACTAAATCACCTACCTCAAATTCTTTAATTTTATCTAAAGTGGTAGTAGCGTATTGTTTCTTTGAATTAACAACTGTACTTCCTCCAGATACTGATCCCGCCAGGTTGATGCCATTTGCCTCGCCACTATTTACTACTGAAATAATATTTTCTTCTCCCGGAGTTATAACGCTGGTCCAGAACCATTTATTATTTACTCCCCGAGCATAAGATTCCCCTTCTTTAACTGCTTCATATTCCGCTTCATCTATTAATTCATTAAAATCATTATATAAACGAACTACATCGGTTGTATTATTTAAAGCCAGTCCGCTTTCCGGCCTTTCAATCAGAAAAAAACTATTTATATCGAGCCAGGTATCAGTTATAAATTCATATGGGCGGCTGCCGCCTTCGCTGTCATCAAGCTGCCAATTTATAATATTTACTTTTTCCTCACCGATATTTTTTAATTCAATAAACTCTCCGTCAGTATCAGAGCCTTCTGGATTAGGAAGAAATTCATTAATAATTACCTTACTTAAACCCTCGAAACTCGTTTCCTTGTCCTGGCTAAGCAGAGGAGAAAGGGACGAATTTACTTTTATTATTTTTTCTTTCTCAACCTCGTTCACCCCGTCGCTAATAGTTAGCTTAATCGCATAACTGCCAATCTTAAAATAAGTATGTTCAGGCGAAGCTAATTCTAATTTTATTCCATCGCCAAAATCCCAGCTAAATGTTAACTCATCGGCGTCTTCGTCAAAACAATCTGAACCATCAAAAATAGTCGGCTCGCTTACTAATATTTCATCTGGAAAATAAAAATCCACAATTGGTGGATGATTTATGGTTTTAATAATATTTTCTTCTCCCGGCGTAACTATTTCACTCCATTCCCAATTATTAGTGGCTATTCGTGATCCATTAGTGTCAATTAGTGTATTGCAATACGACCAGCCTTCAATCGCTTTTTCATACTTTATAGATACTAATAGTTCATCTTTTAACGGCTGATATAATTTTACACTATCACTAGTATTATTTAAGGCTATTTTGCTTTCGCTTCGATATATTACTAAATAATCTTTTGCTTTGATAATTAAATTATTATCTTCAGAATTTTCATTATTTTTAATTGTATATTTACTCTTGC
This sequence comes from Patescibacteria group bacterium, assembly GCA_043821805.1. Classification (GTDB taxonomy): domain Bacteria; phylum Patescibacteriota; class Patescibacteriia; order Patescibacteriales; family CAYMCJ01; genus JBDRCJ01. The sequence continues at coordinate 4,786 of JBDRCJ010000050.1, read as the reverse complement.
TTTCATCACCTAATTTCCAACCAGTTAAATCAACCTCTCTTTCTCCTTTGTTAAAAAGTTCAATAAATTCCTCATCCGTGTCAGACCCCTCGGGGTTAGGAAAAATTTCCGTAATTATTATCTCATTACTATAATCATATAATGCCATTTCAGCCGAACTTATTTCTTCCTCTTCTTTAGTCGAAATATTTGTAATAATATTACTCGCGCCTTTAGTTAAAGTAGTAGTTAGGCTAAAATCATTAATATTATTAAAAGTATTTTGCCCGTCAATTTTCCTCGCTATACTGTTAGGGTCTGTCGCGACCGGCGCATTATTTCCTAAATTGCCGTCATCCCAATTGCCATAAGAAACCTGATCAATTAAAGTATCTCCATTACTTCTTAATATTATAATATCGCCCTTATTATTTAAATTGCCTTTTGGTTTTTCAATTATAAAAAACTTTGCCTGGCCGCTAGCGCCGATTACTCCGGTTAATGCAGTTTTTGCCCCGCTGCCTTCTTCAATTGTCCAGCCAGTTAAATCAATCTCTTCACTTTTTTTATTATATAATTCAATCCATTCTACCTCGTTATCTGCCGGATCTGCGACGAATTCATTTATTACTACATCGCCTAAATTAGAAGAAGCCGAACCTCTTTCAGTTATTTCAGTCGGAGGAGGTTCAGCTTCTTCTTGAACCTGACTCTCTGGCTCATCTTCAGGAGGAGCAGTAATTGGCGTTTGAGAGACGTCTCCGACCGTAATTAAGTTCATAATATTTTCATAAGTGGCGGTGCCAATACCTGAAACGCTCATAATATCTTCAATTTTTTGAAAAGGGCCGTTTAAATTTCGGTAATCTATAATCGCCTGCGCCTTAGACGGTCCGATGCCTGGCAGAGTATCTAGTTCTTCTAAAGTTGCAGTATTAATATTAATCAATCCTTCCGCTCGAATATTCTGCAAACAAAAAAATCCTCCCTGAAAAAGAAGTATTATTATAATAACTTTAATAATGAAGTACCTCCTTCTCTTCATGGTTATATTATATCATAAAAAAGCAAAAACCGCCTCTAAATTAAGCTAGTGGCAGAATCCTCTTCCGAAAGATTCTGCCAGAGCGGTAAAATCTTCCAATTTATGTTAATGCTTCCACCTCACTATCATAATTACTAATCCAATAATAAGAATAAGTGCACCAAATATGTCAATATCTATCCCCCAATATCCATAGGTGATAATATTTATGAATTGCATTGCTACTCCAAGAATTATCAACAAGATACCAGTTTTTCTTGTAAGCCATTTGTTTAATTCGATCATAGATAATAAATAGTATCTCAAGTATATAAACGTTTTTACCAGCAACTTAAAAAACCTCAAACCCTTCTACAAATTAGCCGATTTTTTTATTGAGTTTAACATATCCGAATATACGAAGTTCGAAATTTATTTTAGAGTATAATTTTGCGGAGCAACACTCTAAAATAAATTTCGAATTTGCGCGAGGTAGCGGAGCGAATACAAAGCGTTAAGCCGAACCGTATATTCAGTGTTATATAAAGTTGTTTCGATTAATTAATCACAATAGATATACTTAGTTGGCAGAGTACACCCGAACGTTGAACAATCGGCGGTATTTGCCTTGTCTTTAGCAATAATATCTTCAATTTTTTCACCTTTTGAACGATATAAACATATTTCTGGTGGATTATCCTCTGAGCAGCAACAAACGCAAGAAACATATTCCGTTGCTTCGTTTTGATTAATTTCTGACTTCTCATTTAAACCTGGGGTGCCTGTATCTACGACTCGTGTACAAGCCGTTACCGAAACGATTATTACGAAAATTAAAATTATATTTAGTGTTTTCATAGTTTAACCGAACAATTTCATATAACAAATTATGTATTAACCACTATCTCTATTTTACCAATATTTACCTAAAACCACAAACTATTTTAATCCTTTTTAGTTATACAGCGTTCTCCAATAAAAACAACTGCAGTTTCTAGAACGTTCTTTAGAACGCTGTTTATTTATTAAAACTAAAAACAGCTGTCATTGCGGACTAGCGTAGCGAAGACCCGCAATGACAATGAGAGTTACGGGTTATGCGTTATGAGTTATGAATTACGTGTTATGCGCCAATCATTTTATCACTTTTAAAAAGTCTAATAATTCTTTCGGCAGATTAATTTTAAACTCCTCTTCTTCACCAGCTAAATTAAAAAAAGCTAATTTAGTAGCGACTAAAAAAATTCTTGCTAAATTATTCTTTTTATTTTTTTCTTTTGCTTTTCTAGTCGCATAAATATTATCCCCGACTAAAGGATAACCATAAGCATAAAAATGGACCCTAATCTGATGCGTCCGGCCGGTTTTAATTTGCACTTTTAGCAAGGAATAATTAATGAATTTCTTGATAATTTGATATTCGGTTATTGCCGGCCGGCAACTTGCTGTTCCTTGCGGGCAAGCCACCATCCGGTAACCATTGCTAGCTCGCTTAATCGGAAAATTAATTAAATCTTCGTCTTTATTAACTTTTCCATATACTAAAGCAGTATACTCTTTTTTAATTTTTCTCTTTTTAAACTGTTCTTTTAAACTGGCGAAAGCTTCATTGGTTTTAGCAATAACCATTAAACCGCTTACTTCCCGGTCGAGCCGGTGGACAATTCCCGGCCGGTTCGGGTCTTCGCCAACATTTTTAATTTCTGGATATTTTTTTATTAACCAATCGACTATAGTCGGCTCGTTAATGTGCGCAGCCCCATGAACGATTAGCCCAGCCGGTTTATTTATTACTAAATAATCTTCAGTTTCAAAAATAATTTTTATTTTTTTCATTAAAGCGTTTGATTTTTTTTTCACTTCTTTTGTAGGCTGTCTCTTTTTTTTACTAATATTAATTATTATTTTATCATCTATTCTTAATATATAATGCGGGCTTACTTTTTTATTGTTAACAGAAACACTGCCAAGTTTAATTAATTTTTGAATTTGGCTGCGGGAAACGTCTTTTAGATGGTCTGATAAAAATTTATCTATTCTAATTAATTCTGATTCTTTTTTAATTTTATGTTGCATACATTTTCACCCTAATCTACGAATGCATCCAAATCTACAAATAAACGTAATATTATTAATAATTTGTAGATTAGGGTGTGTAGATTCGGGTGTATAGATTTTGGCGTATTTATTTATTTAAAATATGTTCAAATTTCTTAACGCTCATTTCTAATTGGAAATTGTTTTTTACTTTTTCTTCGGCCTTACTGGCTAAATTTTTTTGTAAACGCTTATCTTTATATAAACTAATAATCTGCCTAGCTAATACTTCGTTATTATTTGCTTCAATTAATATTCCTGTCTGTTTATCTATTATTAAATCTTCAAAACCGGCATTCCGCGGTCCAATTATCGGTAAACCGGCGGCCATTACCTTTAAAGTTATTGCTAAATCATTTAATTTCGCTTCCGGACAAGTAATAACAAAAATATTAAAACTATCAAGCCATTTTCTTAGCTGGACGATAGGCGAATTTTCAGCCGGCTCGCTAACAAACCAGACGATATTATTTATTTCCATTTTTTTAGCTAACCAATTTAATTTTTTCATTGGTTCGGCCAAGCTGTCTTTTCTTCCTCCTTCAGCCACCACAATAATTTGCAAATTAGGAATAACCGTTAAGCAGGTTTTTCCGACCTGGAATAAATTTTCAATTAAACTTGCTCTTCTAATATCGACTACTGTGCCGATAGTAAAATACTTTTGGGAAAATTTAGTTTGCCCTGATTTGACGATTGAAGAAAAAATATTTTCTTGCCGAGTATAATGATTTAATCTTATGCCAAGGGGAATGGAAATTATCTGCTTTTTATTAATGCCGATACTCTTCAGCTGCCAGGCAGTAAAATCAATAAAACTAACTAAATGAACCGATCTAGCGGCAATTTTATAGAGCTTAAGTAATAAGGCGGGTTTTGACTTATAAGTTATCTGCGGCTCTTCAAGCCAAATAATTTTTAATTTTAATATTCGCGCTAAAGGAGATATTATAATTTTTTCGTTCCAATTCATTAAGATAATTGTCTCGATATTCTGTTTTTTTCTAATTAATAATAAAAAATAAAAATAATACAAAAAAAATATCGGTAGTAAAATTATAAAAAAAATAAGATTCTGCCGCTTATTTATATCTGGCCCAAAATTTACTTTTTTTACTGGCCATTTTTCTTTTATTATTTCATTTAAAAATTCAGGCTGGGAAGTTAAAAAATAAAATGAATATCCTTTATTTAATAATTCTTTAAATATTTCGTTTAAAGGCTTATTAATTTCCGGGCTAGTATTAACAACTAGTATATTTTTCATATTATTCAGAGTAGCTAAGCAGCTTGAATTAAATATAATTAAACTACACACCGACTCCGTCGGTGGAATTAACTAATTAACGGACTTCGTCCTCTGGCTTATCCCATTTATTTAGAAATTCTTGCTTTTCTTCCTCACGATGTTTTTCTATATATTTTCTTATTATTTCATCCGTAATTCCCACTGTCGATACAAAATAGCCTCTAGCCCAAAGATGACGTCCCCAATACTGCTTACTTAATTTATCAAATGATTTTAATAGTTTTTCCGAGCTTTTCCCCTTGATCCATTTCATGGCATCGGAAATAGAATATTTTGGCGGAATTTGGAGATATAGATGAACATGCTCTTCGCCAACTGTTCCTTCGATTATTTCGATTTCTTTCCAGTCGCAGATATGTTTTATACTCCATTTTAGA